>JAZADA010000415.1:0-13773 GCA_036124135.1 Planctomycetota bacterium
GCATGATCGCCTGCAGAAACGTTCCCGTCGTCAGTACGACCGCCGGAGCTCGATAAACAAGATCCCCACGTACGCGCACTCCGCAAATACGTGTCTGCTGACCAACCGACTCGACCAGGATATCTTCTACCGCTTCCTGTCGCAGGCTCAGCCCTGGCTGCTGTTCCACCAGGTTCTTGACCGTCTGCTGGTAAGCCTTCTTGTCCGCCTGGGCACGGGGACTGTGCATCGCCGGCCCCTTGCGCCGATTCAACATTCGAAACTGGATCCCAGCGGCATCAATGGCTTGCCCCATGACGCCACCCAGCGCATCGATCTCGCGGACAATCTGCCCCTTGGCGACACCTCCGATAGCCGGATTGCAGCTCATTTGAGCCACCGTATCCAGGTTTGTCGTCAGCAACCCCACGCGCACTCCAAGCCGCGCAGCTGCCAACGCCGCCTCGGTACCAGCATGACCAGCACCAATGACCAACACATCAAACTCGTAGGGGTCCGTTTCCATGCTGTTCATCATAACGAGCCAGTCGGCATCAGCCAACGCAGCCACGCCGGTCCCTAATCTCCCTGGTCCGGAAAATCAGTCGGCTCCACCCGCTCTCCCGGTTCTTCTCCCGGTTCTTCTCCCGGTTCTTCTCCCGGTTCTTCTACCGGTTCTTCTACCGGTTCCAACTCTGCCAGCCGTGCTACCAGTTGTTCAAACACGGCATCCGCATCCGCAAACCAATCCGTGGTTAAAACCCGTTCTACCTGCCAGCCAAAGGCTTTCAGTAAGCGAGGCCTCATCAGATCTCTTTCCAGCAAGTCCGTCTGCTGATAATGCGTCTGGCCGTCAATAAGAATCCCCAGTCGATAGATCGACTCCCCTTCCCGGTAAACTCCCAGGTCACACTGGAATTCGGAGTGACCAATTGACAGGTCGACCTGGTATCCCTCTTCCTGCAACCGGTGGGTCAATTGCTGCGCCACAATCTCTGGTACTTGCTCCTCGTCCGGTTCTGCAATTTCTCGCCAGCGGGCCAGGTCCTTGAGAACATTCTGCACGACCGGCATGTTACCCACGGAAACCGCTGCCGCATAACGCAGGTAATTTTTCAGGCAATTAGCTCCCTGGTTGTAATCATTGGTAATCTCGTAGTCACGAATCGAACTCACAAGAGCCATGTGATGCTTGGCACGTGAAAAAGCGACGTTCAGCCGTTTCTCTCCACCGCTCTTGTTGATGGGGCCGAAATTCATCAGCATCTTGCCCTCGTCATTGTGTCCATAACAGACACTCATGATCACCAGGTCGCGTTCATCACCCTGGATATTCTCCAGGTTCTTGACCAGCAGGCCGACAAACTCACCATCTTCCTCCCGTTCATATTCTGCCTCCAGTGCTTCCTGGAAATCGGCGTCTTCCTGGGCCAGTCGCTGCAGTGCCGTCTCAATCTCATCCTGCTGCGCCTGGGAGAAAGCCACGATCCCGATGCTGACTCGACGCGGATCTTTCAGCAGTCCTCGCACCAGTTGCGCAATATATTCCGCCTCGGAACGATTGCGACGTTTCAGGTAAAGACCATGCTCCATGAAATGGAAACTGACCGGACGAGACAGGACTTCATCAACATGGTTGGCACCATCTTCTGCCTGCTGAGCCAGCAATGCCGGGCGATCAGAGACCGTCAGTTCTTCCTCGGGTACGGTTAGCAAACGGCCCTGGTAAAAGGCCCAGTTGGAGAAACTGATCAATAACTCGTTACGACTGCGATAATGCCATCCCAGCATCGTGCTGGGCAGGTTCCTGGCGGAATGGTTCAGGAAACTATTACTATCCAGGTCATAGGGCAGATCTTCCGCTTCCTTGGATCCCGAATCATCTTCTTCCTCGTCATGCCGACTGGCCGAAAAGAAATCGGTCGGAGGCAACTGCATCTCGTCACCCACCACGATGACCTGCGGAGCCCGGTAGATGCAGGGGACAGCCTCCTCCAGGGTAATCTGGCTGGCCTCGTCGAAAATCACCACGTCGAACTGATCAGGATGCAGTGGCAACGTATCGGAAACACTCAGTGGGCTCATGAGCCAGATCGGCTTCAGGTCCTTCACAACCAGCCCGGAATCCTCCGCCACCAGGTCACGAATAGCCTTGTAACGCATCTGTTTACCGAACTCGTGCTCCAGTTCCTTGCGGCCACGATCGTATTGCTTCTTGAACTTTTTCTGTTCCCTGGTCAACGAGGAAAGTGGCTGCGAAGTTTCTTCCAGGTGTTCCAGGAAATTAACGCGTGCCTTGTCCTGGACAACACCGGCATTACAAGCCAACCATTCATCGTATGCCTCGCCCAGTTCATCCACGTACCTTTGTAACATCGCACCGGTCACACGTCCCACGTGCCGATGTGCCTGCAACCTCCGTTCCACCGAACGACGAATGATGCTTCCTTCCAACTGTTCAATCGAGAATGGCATCAATCGCAGCAGGTCGACAATCGCTGGTGGCAAATTTGACAACTCTGCCAGGCTCACCAGGAGATCCTGCAGGCCATCCAGGTTGGCCAGTATCTGCTCAACTTCCTCTTGCACGCGTGACAACGACTGGCTGTTAAATCCTTCCATGACCGAATCCAGGCGGGAGATGAGTGGATCGCAGTCCTCGCGCAACTCCAGCATGCTGGTAACGGTCGCCTGGGGATCATCCAATCGCAGGACGGCAGACAGGAATGTCTTGCCTGTTGACGACAACCCACCCCTCGGGTTGCGCACCTGCGCAATCTGTTCCACGATACTCGCCAGGTCACCACTCAGTTCGAAACGGTCCCGTAATTCCTGCTGGGCCGCCTCGATGTCGTCCTGGCACTGGTATTCCTGCAGCAATGTTTCCAGCACCTGTGTCCACGGTGGACGGAGCAAATGCTCCGAGAAGTCATACTGGCAAATCAATACGTTACGCAATCGCCACCAGCCCGGCAGAAAAAATCGAGTCACCTTCCCCTCGTAAGCACGCGCCTGTTGCAAGGCAATTTCGAGTTCCTCCCTGGGCAGTTTCGTGCGCCACAGAGCCGTCTTCTTCTGCTGTTCAGCCAGGGCCTTCTCCAGGCCTTTCAGTGTTTTCAACCCTTCCTCGAACTCGATCGCCCGGGGGTGATCCGTATCCAGCAGTGGCAGGATGTTCTGGAGAGCAAACGGCTCCAGTTGTCGAGCCAGGTCCAGTGACTCAAGCAACGTGGCCACGGTATCCCAGTACTGACCAGGCAAATGACTTTCCTGCAACCGCTCACGCACCTGCTCGAAAAGTTCCGCACAGGGTTCAAGTGCCTCCGTGATGCGCTTCAACGGGCGATCAATATTGGCCAGGTGCGGATTCAGCAACCGCAAGGGATGTTCTGCCAGGACACCGGTTGACTGGGTCTCCTGCCAGGTCTGATCAAACCGGTTGATCATGTCCCGGCTCTCATCCCACAGATCGTAGTCGGGCAAATCCTCCGACTGGAGCGCTGTTAACTCCGGTACCACGGTCATCATCTCGATGGCCCGCACCAGGACCTCTCGCAAGGACACCCCGCCACCATCCTGGTCGCCCTTCATCATGCGATCGTACTGTTCCAGGGCAGCCAGGTTTTTCTCAATCTTCTTCAGCAGCTTCTTGCGTTTGCGTTCATGCTTACCCACCGTGACATCCGTGTTCACGAACGACTCATAGGTGTTTTTCAAATCCATGACAAACGCTTTCTTATCCGCCTGGCTGTCATGGATCAAAGAGCAAAGGTGGCCCAGGCCTTCCTGTTTCAATCGCAGGTACACGACGTCGATCGCCGCTCGTTTTTCACAAACAAAAAGGACCCGCTTGCCGCGTGCTACATAGTCCGCAATCAGGTTCGTAATCGTCTGCGATTTCCCCGTACCAGGTGGCCCCTGGATAATGTAACTTTCTCCATCGCGGGCTGCAGAAATTGCCGTCATCTGCGTGGGATCGCAGGGAACGACCTGGTAGCGTTCCTTTAAGGGCAGTTCCTTTTCCACTGCCTGGGACGGACGCGGCACCAGGGAAAACGTGGCATCGAAAGGGGCGTGCTCCTGGTCCGATTCCAGTAAGGATTCGTAATCCCGCACCAGTGACATCTTGCGGTAACGAAAATTACCCAGCGTGACCCGGCAGAGATCGAATTGCCAATGGTAAGGACTTTCCACTTCCACATCGTGTTTGCGGAATCGTGTTTGCGTCACGGCACGCCGGGCCGCCTTGGCCGTTTCCTGTTCTGCTTCCTGTGCTGCTTCTGTTGCGGCTGCCTGGTCAACTTCCGATCCACCCTCCTCGCTCCTGGCGACCTCTTCTGCGACGGGTGGCGGATTTTCCACCTCCCGGGGAGTCAACCAGGACGGCATCACGCGACCGTGGAACAACTTCAGCCCCAGCGGCTGAAAATTGACCGGATCATAGCTGTAATCAAAATCAAGGTAATTGCGAACACCTCGCCCGGCACTATGAGCTCGCCGCCGATAGCTCTCCAGCGAGCGTTGGGCCTTGGCCTGGATCAGGTCGATCTGGGGACGATCAATTTTCTCCAGGTTAATACCCGGTTCTGTAGCCTGGATCTGCTGGACCAGGAATTCGTAGAAGGCGTCCAGGTTCGTTTCCTGGAGATCAAGGGTGGCTGGCAGCTTGATGCCGTACAACTGCTGGAACTGGTAACGCAACACCGGATTGACCTCGACCTCGGACGAGAGCGCCTGCAGTCGATAACTATCCTGGATCCCCTTCTTGCGTACGAGTTTAACCGGCACCAGGATGAGCGGCGAAAGAAATCGTTGCTTGGAATTTTCCTTCAGGTTCGTCCAGTTCAGGAAACAGGTGACCAGTCGCAACTGGGAAAACCCGTACTCCGCTTCGTCCCGTTTCACTTCCGTGCGAATGCGGCCCAGGATAACCGGCAGGTAAAGCACTTCCGAGAAATTCAAGTACCGGTTCAGGGAAAAAGGTTTTTCCGAAACAATCAATTTTTGCAAGCGTTCATCCGAGATCAACAACTGGCTGGCACGGATCTTTTCCACATCATGGGTCAGGGGTACCGAGGCCAGCGTGAGGTCAATGTTCTGCATCGTTTCACGAAAGCTGAGCAGCCGGTTTCGGCGAGAAATCTCGAACAGGCGTTTCTGTAACTTGCCCATCACGATCTGGCGTTTGCTCACCAGGTCTTCGGTACCGAAACCCTTGACCTGGGCCAGGTCAAACTCAAAGTCCACTTCCGCATAACGGAAGTTTTCCAGGCTTGCCAGCAAAGTCGTCAGGTCCTGGACACGCTTGGCCCGGTCCAACTCGGTCATGCGATGAATCGCACGTGCAACCACCGGGTGCAACTGGGGCCACTTCGAACCACCGGCAGTCCCGTCCGTCCCTGGAGTCATCCTCTCGGCATCCAGGGCAAACAGGTTATTACGGTGTTCGACGAAAGCTTCCAGGTCTGCCGGGTTCGTGAAATCCAGTCCGCAGGCCAGGCTCGCCAGCAACATCCCCAGGCTGTACACGTCTGTCAGTGGATCGTGATGATCCAGTTCGTGTTCCCAGCAAACATAATTTGGCAGGAAAACCGGGCCCTCGATCTCCCGGTCCGCTTCACCAATCAGCAGGCTTGGTTGATCACGCTCCTCCGTGCCGCCAGTCGCTTCCTCGTTCGCCTCGAATTTACCGACCACTTCCAGCGGTGCACGCAGCTCAGACAGATGCGACTCGACGGTGGCCAACTGCATCTTGACCTCGGTACAGTTATCCTGCTCGAACCAGATCTCGCCACCCTCCACGTGCAGTTGATCCAGTCCCTGCAAGGGTGCCACGCGTCCCCGTGCGTGCACGGCAATCACATCACGGACCAATGGCAGGAAACTCACCAGGGTATCTTCCGTGGAGAACCCCTCGGAATCCAATCGCGCGGACAGGAAGTCATGAAAGCCTGACATCGTTATGCCCCTCCCCCTTCCGCTGCCTTGAGGATCTGGTCACGCTCCTGGAAGATCTTGGAGAACTGGGTCTTGCGTAAACGCAGCTCGCGCTGTGCCAACTCTCGAAAGACATCCGTCACACCCAGGCGTTCCGTCCAGTCGATGACCAGCGCCAGCGGCGCTTCCTGTAATTCACGATCAGCGGCCGAGAAGTCCAACAACATGAAACAAAAGTATTCTTTCAAGCCCGGCGACAACTGCCGAATTCCAGCCAGTAACTGCTCGACCTCTGCCTCTTTACCGGACAACAACTCATCGACACGAAGGTCCGCAAAATAAGAGCGCGCATACGAAATGACTGTCGGTGTCTGGATCCAGGAAGGCTCCAGCAGGCAGCAACTCAACTTCCGGGTCCAGTTCATGACCTGTAACTGCTGCAGCAGGTCCAGGTCATCAAGCCCCCTGGCGGTGACCACCTGCGATTCCAACTGGGTCACGTCAAACCCTGGTTTGCCGATTTTCTGCAAGGCTGCAATTCGCAGTAACAGGTCACGCTGCGCCTGGGAAGTCATCGCCGGGTCCACTGTCTCACGCAACGACTCGGCCTGCTCGAGTAAGCCTGCCGCATCCAGCGATTGGTCGATCGAATCCGGAAGCGGACGACACTTGATCCATGCTGCTACCAATGTTTCCGCGTTCCCCTCTCGCAAGGACCCCTGGGCCGAAAGTAAATCCGTGCAAAGTGCAAAACGCCGCGCTGTCATCTCGTGGCTGGCAGGAACCTCCTGCCGATCGAGCAACTCGGTCAACAACTGCTTAACCGCTAGATAGTCTCCGCCCTCCTGCTGCCAAAATTGGTAACGCGTCAACTCAACCGCAACCAACGATCGCACCTCGTCCTGCGAAAGCGTTTCCAGCAGCGGGCCCTCGATGACCAGGCGAGGCTGATCCAGCAACGGGATCACACGCACCTGCATCTGGGGTGCCGTGGTTGCCAGGTAACAGACCACCGGGCTTCCCAGGTCCGCACCAACACCCGTCGTGACAGCCTCATGCAACCATGGCAAGGCGTCCGTTAGTTCCAGCCGGCGAGCAGATTTTCGCAGCTGAAGCAGCTGCCGTGACTCCCGGTCACTCACCTCGGTTCCATCGTGAAAGGCTTGCCAACGCACACTCTCATGCGACTGGAAATACTCCAGGACCGCATGGTGATACGGAAAATGACTCGGTTCAGCAGGCATTAGCAATCATTCCAACCGGGACTGGCAAGTAAGAATCCCAACGGGCATCCATGATACCTCATGGCAGCTGGAACCCAAAACACATGTAAAAATCTCGCAAAAACCTACAGCACCCCCATTATCTACCTCCGCAAACCATTCATACTATGCTCTGGAAGTTTGATCCTGTGACACTTTGCTCCTTATGCCAAGGAAAATCAACATGCCACGCCTTTGCCAAACTGCCTGGATCCTCTCCTTGCTTCTCACCACCCCGGTTGCTGGCCAGCAGGCGACCCAGCCATCAGGATCCCTGGACCATACCCAGCTGATGGTATTTCGTGATGCCCAGGGAATCCAAAAAACGGTCACATCAGTAGCGGACTGGAAACGACGACGTGCCGACATCCTGCGTGGCATGGAAGCAACCATGGGACCGTTACCCGGCCCGGATCGCCGCTGCCCCTTGAACATCAAGATCCTGGAAGAAACCAGGACCGAAAAATACCTGCGACGAAAAATTACCTACGAGGCCGAACGCGGTGATCACGTCCCTGCCTACCTGCTCATCCCGCACAAGCGACAGGAGCCAGCCGCTGCCATGCTGTGCCTGCACCAGACAACCCGAATCGGCAAGGGCGAGCCGGCTGGCATCGGCGGCAAACCGGCTCTGCATTACGCGCACGAGCTGGCCGAACGTGGCTACATCTGCCTGGCTCCCGACTATCCAAGCTTCGGTGATTACCCGTATGATTTCAACCGCCCCGGTGAACCCTATGTCAGTGGCACCATGAAAGCGATCTGGAACAACGTGCGAGCCATTGACCTCCTGCAAGCCATGCCCGAGGTAGCGCCACGCCGCATCGGCTGCATTGGCCATTCGCTCGGTGGACACAACACCCTCTTCACCTCCGCCTTTGAAACCCGGATTCGAGCTGCTGTTACCAGTTGTGGCTTTACCGCCTTTCACCATTACTACCAGGGAAAACTCGCACCCTGGGCCCAGGACCGTTACATGCCACGCGTGCGCGAAACCTACGGCAACGATCCCGACCGCATCTCCTTTGATTTCCATGAAGTGATCGGTGCCATTGCTCCACGTGCGGTTTTCATCAATGCACCACTCCATGACGGCAACTTTGAAAATACCGGCGTCCGCCAGGTCGTGGCAGCCACACGCCCGGTCTACCAGCTCTTCCAACGAGAACAGGCCCTGCAGGCTGTCTACCCCGACTGCGGCCATGATTTTCCAGCACCCATCCGGCAACAGGTTTTCCGCTGGCTGGACGAACAACTGAAATAGCCCGGTAACAGCAGCTGTCCATCTCGTTACCGAGCGGATCGCCTAGCTCCCGGAGATCGAACGGAGACTCCGAACGACAATACGACTCCCCCGGATCTCGACCACTCTTACCTGCTCACCGGCATCCACAAATTCTCCATCCGTCACGACATCGACCAGTTGACTACCGATGGTCATCTTGCCGGAAGGCCTGAGGGGGGAATCAGCCTTCCCTTCATCACCGACGACAAGACCGGCCATCGAGGTCGCAGGCGCAGACCGAGGATCCATCGTCTCGCCATCCTCTCCACCAGGAAGGCCGGAGGTCAAGCGAGCCACGCCCAGCGCATCGACATGAGCGACCGGCGGACTGAGAGCAAAACGTCGCAACAGCGGGATGTCCCCCATGTAATGAATGATCGCCACCACACTGACCAGGCAGACGATCGTGGAAACACAGATCACCATGAACCATTCCCCGGTTTCCGCCCATTGCGTAGGCGTCGTCGGAATGAAATGCGTCTGGCAAGCCATCAGGACAGACGCCAGGATAAGCAGCACACCTCCCAGGCCTGCCACACCGAATCCCGGAATCACGAACATCTCAACAAGCAGGAAAAGGATCCCAATCATGAACAAGATCACTTCCAGCCAGCCAGCCGTTCCACCGAGGAATCGACTCCAGAAAAAAAGGGTGAAACAGAGTGCCGAGGTCAGGCCTCCCACGCTGATTCCCGGTGCACTGAATTCCACGAACAGGGCGATCACGCCAATGATAAAGAGCAAGCCGGTGACCACCGGCAAGTTAAGAACGACAACCGCCTTGTCGACCCAGTTAGGAACCGCTTCGATCCAGTCTCCCTGCAGGTTCAGTTCCTGGCGAAGCAACTCCCGGCTCTCCACGACGAAATCCGCCAGGTCCAACTCCACGGCCCGCGCACCGGTCACTGTCAGGAAATATTTCTTCCGGGATTCATCGACTTTCCCGAGCTTCTCCCATTGCGCCGGATCCTTGGCCGAAGCGATTTCCTCGTCTGACATCCAGGTCTGCTCGTTGGTAACCCGATGCTTGACACGGTACACCACCCAATCCATGTCAACCATCGCGTGCGCCAACGTTCCCGGGCGTCCGGTGGAATCCGCCAGTTCACGGATCCGTCCCGCCAGGGCACTGCGAATTTTTTCCGGAGCATGGCGAAACATGGCATTCTCATCCATGAAGATCGGTCCCGCATCACCCAGCTTGGCCTGCGAAGCCATCACGATCGTGCGTGCTCCCAGTGCCGCGATGGCAGCGCCACTATAGGCCTGCCTGGGGACGTAAACGACCAGGTCAGCCCAGGTCACCTGCTTGAGCAACTCGGCGCACGCAAAACTCGCTTCCAGTTCCCCGCCGGGACTATCAATCTCCACGACGACCAGGTCGACCCCTGCCTGGCGAGCACGGCTCAACTGTCGCTCCAGGTACTGCGGCAACATGCGCCCAATGGGACCCTCGAAACGTATCAAGAGACCCTTCTCGTGTCTGCGCTGCCGCAGTTTTTCCAGTTCTGCTTCATCCGCGGCCAGCAAGGGAGAGGCAACCCCGTTCCATAACAGGGTTGCCAGCAGCATCCCGCTCAACCAGCCAAGCAGGGACGGAATCCCAACTGACCAACCATCTTGCGTTCGTATCATGAATAACACTCGCGGCCATAAAATGAATCGTCGCCCCCGGGGAATCCCAACCGGCTTCTCTATCAGGTTGACATGACTTACAGATCGTTGTCAATGCTTTTCCAGCTGCACCTACCATCGCCATCAAACCCCCGTTATATTTGTGGTTTACTCAAGCTCGCTCAACCTTCGTTAGACAGATTCCAGGCAGCAGCTGTTCCCCCGAATGCCGCTACCACGGTCACCTGACGTCCAACACGAAACCTGATCCACATGTCGAGAAAACTCATCATCTTGACCGAGGGGCACTCGAATCCCCACACGGCCAAGACCGCCTGCAGTATCCTCCGCTATCGCCCCGAAGAAGTGATTGCCGTGCTAGACAGTACCCAGTCAGGTAAAACCTGTGACGAGGTACTCGGTACGGGCGCGGGAATTCACTTTGTTTCCAGCCTGGAAGAAGCGACTGAGGCCAACACCCTGCTGATCGGCATCGCGCCTCCCGGCGGACAAATCCCTGCCCCCTGGCGACAGATCATCCTGGAAGCCATCTCGCGTGGCATGAACGTGATCTCCGGGCTCCATGATTTCATTACCGAGGATGAGGAGTTTGCCTCGGCAGCTGCGGAACACCAGGTCGAACTGGTCGACGTCCGAAAAAACGACTTCCAGAAAATCGCCCGACGCCCAGGCTTCCGAGAAGGCTGCCTGCGAGTCCATACCGTGGGACACGACTGCAGCGTGGGCAAGATGGTCGCGGCCATCGAGATTACCAATGCACTCAAGGAAGCCGGGCATGACGCCAAGTTCGTGGCAACCGGACAGACCGGCATCATGATCACCGGGGAAGGCTATCCAATCGATCGGATCGTGGCTGATTTTGTCAGCGGTGCCGCCGAGGACCTGGCCATCCAGTACCAGGAGCACGACATCCTGTTGTTCGAGGGACAGGGAAGCCTGGTACACCCCTCCTACGCTGCGGTCACCCTGGGACTGCTGCACGGCTGCCAACCCCACGCCTTGATTCTCTGCTACGAGGTCGGGCGAGAAACCATCACGGGCGTGGAACACCTGGCGATCCCGCCACTGTCCCGGATCCGTGAATTAAATGAAACCATGGGCAGCCTGCACCAACCGTGTTCCGTGATCGGCATCGCGATGAACAGTCGCCGTGTCAGTGCCGCTGAAGCCGACATCGAACGGGAACGCGTGGAACAGGAAATGGGGCTGCCCGTCTGCGACGTGTTTCGTGACGGACCCGATAAGCTCCGAGATGCTGTACTGGAATTCCAACGCGGCATGACCACATCATGAAAATCATCCTGCATGAATTCGATCTGCCCTTGAGACACGTGTTCACGATTTCACGTGGCTCCATCGACGTCCAGAAAACACTGATCGTCGAACTACAACAGGATGGTTACAGCGGTTACGGTGAGGCCACCACCAACGATTATTACGGCTTTACCCTGGAAAACATGGTGCGCTCCCTGGAGACCGTTCGAGACACGATCGCTGACCATGAACTGACCGATCCCGCCGAGTTCTGGCAGCTCGTGGCACCCCGGTTAAATGACAATTCGTTCGCACAGTGTGCGCTGGACCTGGCCGCTCATGACCTCTGGGGAAAAATCCAGCAACAACCGGTCCACCAACTCTGGGGACTCGACACGGCATCCATCCCGACCAGCAACTACACCATCGGGATCGATGAAATTGATGTCATGGTGCACAAGATGCAGGAGTTCCCGGATTGGCCCATCTACAAGATCAAGCTGGGCACACCCGAGGACGTGGAAATTGTTCGCACGCTGCGACAACATACCGAGGCTATCTTTCGAGTCGATGCCAATTGCGCCTGGTCCGCAGAAGAAACCATTCGCAATTCCCATCTCCTCAAGGAATTAAATGTCGAATTCATCGAGCAACCCATGGCTGCCGACCAGTGGGATGCCATGCGACAGGTGCGAGCAGAATCCGTCCTGCCGGTCATCGCCGACGAAAGCTGCCTGGTCGAATCCGATGTCGCCCGCTGCCAGGACTGTTTTCACGGCATCAATATCAAGCTCGTCAAGTGTGGTGGATTAACCCCGGCTCGCCGGATGATCCAGCAGGCTCGCCAGTTGGAACTACAACTCATGGTCGGCTGCATGACCGAATCCACGGTCGGGATCTCCGCGATTGCCCAGTTATTGCCCCTGCTCGACTACGTCGACATGGATGGCGCTGTCCTGCTGCGGGAAGATATAGCCAGTGGCGTTACCGTGGAAGCAGGGCGTTGCCAGTATCCTGATGAAAACGGCAACGGAATTCAACTCTGGAAACCACAACCCATCCAGGGCTAAATCTACCGGCCACCAGGCCCATGGCACGGTGGTGTCAACACCCTGTCAGCTGGCAACCTCTTGGCCCCTGGGTAACCCTTGCTCCCCTTGCGGCAAGCTCTACACTTATTCCGCCTGTCCATGTGACCTGCCCCGGAAAAACTCTCCCGCTAAACCTGGTCAAGGAATCCTGCGCTGAATTTCCATCCTGCTTCATCGCTCTCCCCGGTTACACAACAACACCATGATGCCCTGCAGTTGACCCTCGTTCCCGGAATCGGGCCGCGACATTACCAGGCATTACTTAGCCATTTCCCGTCTGCAACCGCGGTTCTCAACGCTTCACCTCGAGAACTCCAGGCCGTGTCCGGAATGGGTGAAACGTTGTGCCGGGCGATTGCCACGTCCCGACAGGAATCCCAGGCCCGTGAAATTATCGAGTGCTGCCAGCAGCACTCGATCGAAATCCTGGTCCCGGGCGACGCCAGGTACCCAAAGCTACTACAGGAAATCCATGACCCTCCTGGTGTTCTTTTTTGCCGCGGACAACTGGCCCCCACCGATTCACTCTGCATCGCCCTGGTGGGAATGCGTCGTCCCAGCCAGTATGGACTACGTACCGCGCGCCGGTTAGCGGAGGATCTCTCACAAGCAGGATTTACGATCGTCAGTGGATTGGCTCGAGGTATCGATCAAGCGGCCCATGAAGGAACGCTGGGCATGGCAGGCCGGACCCTGGCCGTGCTGGGAAGTGGTGTTCTGAACATCTACCCGACGGAACACCAGGAACTGGCAACACGGATCAGCGGGCAGGGAGCCGTACTAAGTGAATTTCCTCCCCGTCGAGCACCCTGCCGAGGTGCGTTTCCACAACGTAACCGGCTGATCAGTGGACTCAGCCTGGCGGTCATCGTGGTCGAGGCCGCGACGCGATCCGGCGCCCTGATCTCCGCCCGTCATGCTGCGGAACAGGGCCGGGAGGTGCTGGCTGTTCCCGGACGGATCGACAGCCCCCGGGCCCGTGGCTGTCACCTGTTACTCAAGGATGGAGCGGCGCTGGTTGAATCCGCCACGGATGTCCTGCAAGCCCTTGGGCCCCTGGCTCATCCAGCCACGAGCCCTCGCGGCCAGACGGTACTGCACCCTCGTGAACTCAAGCTAAACTGCCAGGAACGGGAAGTCCTGGAACTCGTCGACGACCAGGCAACGAGCATCGACGTGATCGTCCAACACAGTGGCCTGTCCACGGCGCGCGTACTGTCCACGATCAGCGCCCTGGAAATGCACCGCCTGCTGGAACGTCTCAGTGGGCAGTACGTGGTGCGTCGCAGGCCATGAAGGCCAACCTGCATCAAAAGGCGTCCTGCAGGAT
>JAZADA010000416.1:0-6113 GCA_036124135.1 Planctomycetota bacterium
TGACGGACCTACCACTATTACCAATGTGGCTCACATCCGCCATAAAGAATCCGACCGCATCGGGGACCTCGCGCGGGAACTGCGAAAACTGGGCGGGACCATTCACGAACACGATGATGGCTTGACCATCGAACCGGGCCCCCTTCATGCGGCTGAACTGGACACCTACCAGGACCATCGGATGGCCATGAGCCTGGCACTCGCAGGCCTACGGGTCGACGGGGTCCTCATCAAAGACCCTGGCTGCACGGAGAAAACATACCCGGACTTCTTCACGGATCTGCAAAGCGTGATCACGCAGCAGGCATCCCTCTGAGAAACAGCTACTGCTGCGGACGCTGTGAGCCGGCCAACAACTGCTCAGCGCGGGCCATGGCCTCCGAACTTGCTTCCTCACCAACCGTCTCAGTCGTAGCGACAAATGATCCCTGGCAGTGTTCGCAGGACAACTTGCGCCCAAGGTATTCAACCAACACCTGGAGTTGCCGACCGCATGTCGGACACCGCTGCAAATAATACGTGGCTTGAGACATGACGGTATTTCCTTTCACCGTAGAGCCACCCATGGAAACGCTGAGCAGCCGTCATTCTATAGCAATAACAACGCTTTCAGCAAATCCTATGGCCTAGTAACCACACCTGGTGGCTACAGACGCAACAACCCTCGTTGATCAATTCGGAAGCCCCTGACCGAGAACGTTGAAAAACCGGCGGAAATTACCGAAGACGTTCGATCTTCTTAATAATCACGGGAGTACTGGGAGTCCGCGGAAAGTCTGCCTTATCCACGACCGGCGTGCCACCAATCCGGTCCAACACCTCCATACCCTCCACGATTTCACCAAAAACACAGTAACCATAGCTGGCCGGATCCCGGGACTCCGCTTCAGCATCCTCTTTCTCCTGGTAATCCAGCGAGGGATTGTCAGCCAGGTTAATAAAGACTTCAGATTTAGCGCTGTGGATATACTCTGCGTGACGCACCATGGCAATCGTCCCACGAACATTCTTGAGACCATTATCGCCCTCATGCCGGATGGCGGTACGGGCCACCTTCGACTGATAATCCACCTGGTATCCGCCTCCAGCGATCATGAACCCGGCGTCCACATAGTGGATAATGGTCTGGTCATAGAACTGACGGTCGACATAATTCGCCAGGAAATTGGAAACCGTACGTGGCGCCTTTTCGGCGTTTAGTCGAATGCGAAGATCGCCCAGGGAGGTTTGCACCAGGACCTCCGGAAAAAGATTCTCTGGGGCCTGCGCCGGTGAGTCATTCATCGCCTCTTCCGCTTGCAATTGCACGGCAGACGCAGTCGGCGAGTCATCGCTCACTTCCTGATCGCTACCGGCCTCCGGACCGCTCACACTCGCCTTCGGAACTTCCGAGGCACTGTCAGAACCACAGCCCGTACTAAACATTACGGCCCAGACCACCAGGGACAAAGCACCCGCGCTACGACCAATCACTTTCATCCCGAGTTCCTCCTTGAACCGGCATCCGGATAAACACCAGACGATTAGACACAACCAGTGAAGGGCAGTGTTCGTAAACGCCACCGCCACCGCCGTATGATGGGACTTTTGCCCATTTACCGCAACACCGATTTTGAGGCAGCCTCACCCTCAGGACGGTAACCAGCCCACGCCCACCCAAAGTTGATAGATCCAGGGATGCGACCAGGGGTTCATCGCGGCATAGGTTGCACTGAATACGCTCACCGCCAGTGCCAGCCAAGTCACGCGACGAAAAACGTTGCTGCTAGCAATTCGATCCAACGCTGGAATCAAACAGAGCGTCCAGATGGGGATTAACCAAAACAACCAGCGAAAACCACAGCACACGCCCCCGTAATTGCGATCATTGAGAGGACGTGCCACGTAAAACCCGATACACACCAGGGTCAACAGCAAGGCACTGAAAGCCACGGGCCAGAGGTCGTGGCGGGGTTGTCGCCAGCAGCAGACCGCGCCCCACGCCGCCAGGAACCAGATCGGCGTCAACGAAAAAACACCATGGTGTCCGATCAGCGTATGGAACAAGTACGCGAAACGTGACTTTTCCCCCTGGTCAATTCCCCGTGGATGGTTCCAGTAACTCCCCGCGTATTCGTACCAGTTACCCCATGCATGGACACCGACACGGCCCTCGCCCTGCACCAACGCCAAGCGAGTCTGACTACGTCGATCCCAAAGATTCCATCGGTTCGAAGTGCCCGTGGCGACCACGATGGCGCTCTTGTCGATCACGATGGAGTGCTTTACCAATGCCTGGTTAAGCATCTCGTAATCAATTTCCACTTCAGCCTCGTCATCCGTACCAACGACACGAACCGCGCTTGCCTCGATTTCGCCCAGTAACGGTCCGTCATGGCGGTGCGCATAGGCAGGCTTCCAGCTACCATGCGCCAGATGATTCGTGCCAAAAAAAGCCAACGCTATCAATAGCACACCTGGGACAAATCCGCTTACCATGCGTGGGGCTGACAAACGGTACAGCCACACAGCCAGCAACGCCAGGAAGGCCAAGGCCGGCAATTCATTGGCGACCGCGAATCCGGCGGCCAGGCCACAGGCAAAAAACGACCAGCTACCTGGTGATGAGGATCGCTTGATCCCACACGCCAACCAGACGGCAAGCAGCACGGATACTGCGGCCGGCAAATGGTTATTCAGCGTGACCGCGAAGGTGGTCAGAAAGGTCCCCCAGGTGGCCACCGCAAAGACCCCCATCCGGCCCCAGTCGGTCTGCCCATAGCGCTCAACCATGCTCGCCAACAAGATGAAGAGGAGGCCGAGGAGCAGTCCGTTTGTCACCAGCAGCATCAATCGCATGACAAAAAACGGGTTCTCGACAATATCAAGCCCCAACGTCTTCTTTACCAGCCAGTACTGGCCGGCGAGGAGCGTCGGCAGCAGGGTCGGCTTACTCGAGTAATAATGTTCTCGGCCGTCATGACCGCGATGTCGAACCAGGTCGATACTGTGCCAGTGTCGACGTCCCGTCTCCGGATCTCGGCGAGCTACCAGCGAGTCGATCTGATAGGTTCCATGGTTCACCAATGCGGCGATCGTGCACCAGCGACTTCGGTCGTTGGCGCTGAGCATCGGGGTTTCCCCGGTAGCTGCCCGCACCGCCATGATCCGGCCCGCCGCACTCGCGAGCGCCATGATTGCCAAGAGCAAGTAGACGCCACGTCGCAACGAACGTCCAGGGTCGACGCTGGTCGGTTCCATGCTTCCTCCTAAGCTCCCGCTGTGTCAGATCCGATGACCTCACCGTGCTGGCGACGCTAAGCCTCGTCCTCGCTCCCATGGGCGGCGCCTACACGAGCTGATACGGAATATTCTTCTTCCACATGGCGTCGCTGCGCCGTCAGCATCTCTGCCAGGATACCTACCGACATGAACTGGGAACCCAGCAACAGGGAAACGATCGAGTAGTAAAAAATGGCCCGTTTATGCAATTCGATTGGGTTATCGAACTCCCAGATGCGATCCACGCACCAACGACCTGTCAGCACACCCAAGCCGACAGCGCCGGCAGTGAAGCCGATCAGTCCCAGCGTCCCCAGAAGATGTTGAGGCCGCTGCCCGAAACCCGTCAAGAAACTTACCGTGAGCAAATCAAGGAAACCTTTAACGATCCGCCGTACACCGTATTTCGATTTTCCAAACTGCCGTTTGCGGTGATTGACCACGACTTCCCCCGGCTTCCAACCCTTGGCGTTGGCCAACACGGGAATGAATCGATGCATCTCACCGTATAAGCGAATTTCCGCCAGGACGGGTCGCCGATAACACTTAAAACCACAGTTATGGTCGTGCAAGCGAACACCCGTCAGCCGGCTTACCATCCAGTTAAACACACGCGACGGCCCAACCTTGTGCCAGGGGTCATGCCGGACCTTCTTCCAACCGCTCACCACGTCCAGGCCGCCCTCCATGGCCTCCAGGAAACGTGGGATCTCGGCCGGATCGTCCTGTAAATCGGCGTCCAGGGTAAACACGTATTCACCCTGCGCCAATTTGAAACCAGCGCTCAGCGCCGCCGCTTTACCAAAATTGCGGCGAAACCTGATCGCCTCCACCCGGGCGTCACCAGCGGCCAATTCCTCGATCTTTTCCCAGGAACCATCGTCGGATCCATCATCAATAAACACAACCTGCAATTCATAACCATTCGCAGCCGTCACTGCCGACAGTTCCTCATGCAACTTGTCCAGGCTCTCAACCTCGTTATAGACCGGAATGACTGCGGAGATTTTCATACAACCCGTTTCTTTCCCTGAGTTAAGCAGACCCGGTTGTGCCAGGTTCCTCGGTGGCGGACACGGACCGCACACCCACGTATAGGATAGCTGAAACAAACAGTTCCGCCATCAGCCAACTGAAGCGCAACAACACTGCGGAGACGATCGCGACAACTGGACCATAAGCAGGATGGGTAGAAATCAACGTCATCACTACCAATTCCCGCACCCCCACGCCGCCGGGCAGCAGAGATAAAAATCCCGCGACCATTGCCAGTGACACGCAGGCCGTGAACAACGCAATATCCGAGAACGCGGCATGCGAACCGTCGGCCACCTGCGGAATCGACTCCATGACAGCCCATAAACTGAACCCCAACAAGCACCAGCCAACGGTCAGGCTTAGCCAGCCACGAACCATCAGGCGGCCGTCGACGCCACGCAACGCATCCTCGATACCCTGGTTGGCACGTTTCACCTGCAGCTTCGCTACCAGCCACCGGAACAATGGCGGCCAGGTCGGCAGCCCTGCTCCTAACATTAACCCTATCGCCAACAGGACAAGGCCTGAATCGGGAAATTGAAACATTAATATAACCGCAGCCACGCAAGCACCAACCGCCATCATCGTCAGGGTTTCAATGAAGATACTGACTGCCGCCACAGTCGTATCCACACGCGGTCCGCTAATCAGGGCGGTACGAATAATAACCACCAGTGCCTTCCCGGGCACGTACTTACCGAGGTGCCCAACGTAGTACGCACGGGCCGTTTCCCTTGCTCCTGGATCCTGACCCAACGCCCGCAAGATCTGCTGCCAATACCAACAGGCTGGCATCAAACCCGCTGCGTAAATCACACCCGACAACCCAAGCCATGGCCAGCGGATTTCACGCCAGTCAAAGCCGGTCTTGACCAGGTCCTCTCTCGCACCGCCAGCAAACCGCGCGATTCCCCACACCACAGCCAGCAACACGGCAAGTCGAACCACCCACTTAATGAGCTTAGCGACCGGGACTTTTGCGGGCCCGGCGCCCGACGATAGATCCAATTCCGCGGTCACCGGAAATTCTCCTGAAAATCTTTGCACACCACGACACCTCGGACGTCACCGAACTGCTGTCGCCGGAACGCAATAAACCGACAGCCGTATTGTGTGAGCCAAGGCAAAAACGAACAAGATCGATTCCAGTACGACCGCCGAGTTTTTAAATCTGCCTTTACTCAAAAGGCCGACCACCGATAGGATGTCGACATTAACTCACCGAAAAAGTTCGTGTCTGAGGAGGAGTGACCATGCAAGGACTCGCAATTGTGCTAGCAGCCGCGTCGCTAGGAGTCGACTACGGTTGGCAAACGACGGATGATGGTGCCCTGGAGTACATCATCCAAATCGAGCCCGAATTATTGATCGCTTTACAGAAAGGGGAGTCCATTGTTAGCGAAATTCACCCGGACGCTATTGGCGTGCGCCGATTTCGAATCCAGATCGGCTCCCAGCCCTTGCCGCGTGTTGGCAAGTCTGCGCCGCCGGATTCCCAGCCAGCGATCGGCGCTCCCAGTGACGACAGCACCCTGATACCCGAGCCACGTTCTCCAGCGGAACCACCCCGACCCGATCCAGGATCGGAAGAAACCACGTCGTCACCGCCAGGGAAGACGTTCGTCGAAGATGGCCCATCACCTCCATTTACACCTGCGGACGCAGCGCAACCTAACAGCAGCGATTTCCCGCTCCCCAACAACCCAACAGCTGCCGACAAATCCACTCCGCTACCAGCGTCCGAGCCGCCAGTGCCGCCGACAGACTTTCCGATTGACGAGACCGCTTTCCCTGTGCCCCCAGCCGTTGAGGCC
>JAZADA010000417.1:0-29611 GCA_036124135.1 Planctomycetota bacterium
CAACGAGTGGAATTCACTCACATGGTGACTCGTGGCTAGTAAATCTAACCAACTTCGCCGGTTTCGACTAGGCCTGAACAGGATCCGACCAGGTCGAGAGGCAGTAGGGAACTGAAAGCGAGAATGACCAACGAGGAAAATAATTAACGGCACATGATCAAAATCCTGTTGTCATGCGTTGTCACGGCATGACGCGAATCCAATCGATGGCGACCGTGGTCCCCGGCTTGCCCGCAAAATCCAGTTTCATGCTGTTGACGGTACCGGACCAGGACTTGTCCGTGAGTGGTACTCGGTAATTGGTATAGTCCTTGCCGGCAGCGACCTTGGTTTTCCCCACGTTCTTGCCATTGGCCGAAAGGTTGACCTGGGTATCGGTGCTGCTGCGCATGCGAATCACCAGGGAACCCTGGTTTTTGCTGGTAGCCAACTTGAGGCCCTTGCGAACCAGCGCGGCCTTGCCGCTGAGGAGGTCAAAATCCAGGTACCCCTGGTAGCCGGCAATGTTGGTAATCTTTCCCTGCCCCTGCCAGCCCTCGGTCTGCCAGCCGCCACAGTCGAAGGTAAACAGGAGCTTGCCATCTGCCGGATCGCGTTGGTTCACCCGTTCCCAGGTGTCGGACAGTCCGTCACCGTCGTTGTCTTTCCTGATGCGCTCGTATTGATAGTTGACGCCCGTCCCCCACTTTTTTTCTTCGCCGTTCATGGCCAGTTCCTCGTCCGGTTCATCCACGGCTCCCAGGTCACCTTTTGCCAGCCAATCTTTGAGGATGGCTCGATGTTCCTTTAAGACACCTGCGAACTTGGGATCCTTGGCCAGGTTGTTGACCTGGGCTGGGTCTTTTACGACGTCGTACAGCTCCTCGGCCGGCCGTTCACCAAAATAAATTTCTGCCAGCTTGGGAGCGAGGGTGCCCGCGGCGTAGGCTTCCCTGATGGAACTCAGGAAGGGGCGGCTGTCTCGGTATTGTGGTTGCAGGAAGACGCGGTCCAGGAAGTAGTTTCGCGTGTAACGAAAGCGATCGGTACGAATGGTGCGGACCCGGTCGATGGTGTGATCGAGGCGATCCTTGGCACCGCCCACGAAGCTGCGCGCTTGGAAGTCCTTAGCAAAAAGGTCCTGGCCCTCACACCATGCGGGTTTTTCAATCCCGGCCCAGGCCAGTGACGTGGCGGTCAGGTCCAGCGTGTTGATGAGGTCTTCACGCACGGTGCCTGGGTTGGAAACCCACTTGCTGGGACCCAGCACGATGAAGGGGACATGGAGTCCACCCTCGGTTGGCATCTGCTTGTGCCGGATCAGGTTGTTAGCACCGTGGTCGGAGAAGTAGACCACGATGGTCGATTCCGAGAGGCCATCTGCCTTCAAGCGATCAAGGATGCCTCCGATGACCTTGTCGTCACAACGAATGGCATCGTGGTGCTGGGCAACCACTTCGCGGAAAAGCTGGTTTTGAGGGTAGTCGGCCGGCACGGTGACCGTGGCCGGATCGGTTTTCCGGACCGGTGGTGTGCGGACGGTATTGGTCTTGCCCCCCTTGAGTTGAATCTGTCCAAAGAAGTTTTGTCCCTGGGATCGTTCTCGCCAGGGCGTCTTGTTGTTTTTCTGAGGAATCTTGCTGTAAATTCCATCGCCTGCTTCGGCAAAGTTATAGTCGGTTTTGCCAACATTGAACGTGAAGTAGCCTGCATCTCGCATCAGTTCGGTGATGGTTTTCATCCCCCTGGGCAGGTACGTTTTCTTTTTTCCGCGACGTGAGCGATGCTCGTGGGCACCGAAGCGGATGGCGTTGGCGCCCAGCATCATCGAGGAACGACAGGAGGAGCAGACCGGGAAGGGGACAAAGGCGCGTGAGAAACGAATGCCACTAGCCGCCATCTGGTCAATGCGTGGAGTCTCGTCCTGGTTCACCTTGCTGCCATAACACCCTATCCAGGGAGAGGTGTCTTCCTGGAAGATCCAGAGGATGTTGGGGCGATCTGCAGCCTGGGTGACACCGGTCATGACCAGGCCGAGGAAGATCGTGGACAGGAGGATGCGTTTGGACTTCATGGTGAATTCTTTCACGAGGTATCTGCTGGGGGTCACGCGGATGCGTACCTGATTTTAAATATCTTAGATTGCTTGTTCAGCGTGTTCCAGTGGCCATGCTGTCAGCCCCGAAATTTATAGTGACTGCAGGAATTTCAGCAGGGCGGCCCGCTCCGTTGCTGACATACTGCGGAAAGTCTCGCGGGCTCCTTGACCCTCGCCACCATGCCAAAGGATGGCTTCTGACAGGGTACGAGCACGGCCATCATGCAGGTAGGCTTCAGCACCACTGACACCGGCGGTCAGTCCGATTCCCCAGAGGGGGGCGGTTCGCCATTCGGCACCCGAGGCCCCCTGCTCTGACAGGTTGTCGGCCAGTCCGGGACCCATGTCATGTAATAACAGGTCCGTGTAGGGATGGATGATCTGGTTGCGCAGTTCGGCAAACGGATGATAGGGACTGGTGGTGAACCTGGTGGTATGGCATTTCGCACAGCCCGTTTTCATGAAAAGTTTCTCGCCTGACAGGGCCTCTTGGTCCTGCAGGTTGCGGCGAGCACTCACGCCAAGCGTGGCAATGTAGCGTGTCAGTTGGGTCAGTTCCTTGTTTGCCAGTTCTGGTTTCCCACTCGTTGTTTCTCCGTCCAGCCTGGGGAACACGGTCGTGGTCACTCCCATGTCATGGTTCAAGGCGCTGGCAACCTGCAGGCGGATACTGGCCTGGCCGGCCTTGTAACCGAACCGTCCCAGTCGCCGTTCTCCCGTCTCGGGATCGGTCACGACCTGGATGCGTCCGGAGATGCCATCCTGGTTCTCATCGCTGGGATCTGCATTGGCAATCACGGTTTTTTCAGCAATGGCTTCGAGCAGCCCCAGCCCGACCAGTTGTGGGGAGAGTCGTACGGAGTAATGCCTGGGAGTGATGCCCGTGAATGCATATCGTGGCTTACGCAGCACATAGGGTGTGCCATCGGCATACGTACCAGGTATCGTGCTGTAATCACGGACCTGCATCACGGTTTCCGGATCACCGTCGGTGGATGCCGATTGCAGGGAACCGCCCAGCGTGGGATGTGGTGTACCGATCATGTCGGCCCCGACCTTGACGACACTTTGCCGCATCGGTTTATTGATCTTTGGGGGCAAGGCACGGCCATTGTTAACATGGCAGGCGATGCAGCTGCGTGCCACGTAACCGGGGCCGACCTTGCCAGCCTGTTCCGGGTAACCCGGATTGGGTTGTTCAGAATGGGATCCATTCTTGAAATTCGTATGGTGCAATCGTCGCCCGAGCATAAAGGCCTGGCCACTGGCCGGGGCAATGTTTGTCGCCATTTGCATGAACCGGTGTCGTGGTTCGTTCGAGTACTGGTAGGGCAAGGTGCCGAGGCCACCCAGGAGTGCCTGTTTTGGTAACGGGATGGAATCGAGTTTTTCCCCCTGGCCGTACCAGGGGAGAATCCCCTGCCCGACCACGTAGAGCATCGTGGTACCGTAGTAGTTCTTGCGGCCGTTGCTGGGCGCGAGTAGAAACGGACTGAACTCGAATTCCATTCGGTCTCCGATCTTCAGCGCCCGTCGCTCCAGGTTGTTGTAGGTCACGGTGGTCGAGTATTGGTTAGTGCCAATCGATTTGGTAGCTGCGTTATGGTGGTATTCTGCGACGGTGTTGATGCCGCGGAAAAAACAGCGAAAATCGGGACGGTTCAGCGGTGCCAGTGCCGTCACGTTGATCGTGATATCCTTGCCGCCCATGGCAACACGATCGATCAGCTCGATCACGACGGTTCGTTCCTGCCAGTACCAGCTGAGGTAATGATCGTAGGCACCTTCCTCGCGAGCATGCCGATCGCGGACACGATCGGCAACCCGTGTGATGAGGGCCTCGGTGGTCTGGATACGGGTGGCGGGCTCCAGCTGCGTACGTGCCGTGTAGAGCGGGGTAACCTGTTGTCCCAGGCTGCATTCCGTAGCGCCGAGCAGTAAGCCGAGAAACGTCAGTGAAATCGTTTTATTTATCATGTCGATTGGATTGTCTCCGTTGGTGGATGGCCTGGAAACGGGCCACTGCAAGCCAAACGCTAGGGCTGGAAATCAGTCCACAGCAGTCGGTGGAACTGGAGCATGGGTGCCTCGAAAGCAGGCGCATAGATTCCCTGGTCATAGGAGCCGGAGCCGAGTCCTGCCTGGACCCGGTTACAGATATCGATGTCTTCCTGTTGGACCCGGTCAGATGCCAGCAGCGAGTTGTCCAGGAAAGCAGTTTCCACGGGACCCTCGTGGTAATAATCGAAAACCACCAGGCAGCGATCTACGGAAAGTGGAATCACGGTGTTCGTATCCATCCACGGGCCGTAGCGATTGATCATGAAGTTGGGATAGATCCAGGCGTAATCGGCATGTTCTCCGATGCGCTGGGAAAAATCCTCCGTGGCCCCGTTGTCGGTTGCGGAAGCGGTGCCACATGATTGCAGGGACCAGCGGTCGCCGAGCTGGGTCTGGTAGGAATCAATATCCAGTTGCCCGGTTAAGCCGGGATGCACGTGAGCCACGTGGTATCCACCATCGAGATAGTTGTCGACGAAGACTTTCCAGTTGCAGTCCATCGGGTAACTAACGCGGCGAACGAATTGCAGCCCCTGGAAAGGTTCCCCGGTAAACGCTTCCTGGAGAGGAGCCAGTTGCTGGGCCAGTGAACCGGTTTGATTACCGAAATGCAGTGCCACCAGCGGCCCCCATTGTTCCAGTGCAATGGGTTTCAGGTCCAGGTTGCGTTGCTTGAGCGATTGCAGGGCACCGGCCAGCGGTGCGCTGGTGAGTGTTCCCTGCCGATCATAGGTCCAGCCATGGTAGGGGCAGACGAATTGTTCTGCGTTTCCGGACTCCGTGGCGACACAGGTGCCGTGATGCGAGCAGACGTTGTAGAAGGCCTGGAGTGAGCCACGGTCATCGCGGACAACCAGGTAAGGCCATCCCAGGAAGGAGCCAGTGAAGTAATCACCCGGCTCCTGCAACTGCGCCGCGTGCCCCACGAACTGCCATCGGTTTTGAAAGACCGTTTCCTTTTCCAGCTCCAGGAAAGATTGCCAGGTGTACCAGGAGGCAGGGGGCGTGGCGGCACTCTCGATTGGTTCCGTGGGTTGAAACCGCGCGATCTCGCTTGCCAGCTGACGGTCCCGTTGCATGGGCAATCCTTCCTGGGAAATTTACCAGGTCCACGTACCCATCACCTGCGATTGATCGGCGCAGGCATGCGGAGTGTGGGAGTTCGTGGTAAGCAATCGGAGTCGATCACTTGAGGTCCCGGATACGGACGTCCTTGAACTCGACCCACATCGGTTTCCCGGCATGCAGTTGGAAGGCCAGGATCCCGTCCAGCAGGGCTTTTTCATGACCGTCCTGGAAGTCCAGGATGAGGCGGTTGTTCATGTAGTGCTGGATATGGTTCCCCTTGGCGATGATCACCACGTCGTTCCAGTCATCCAGCTTGAACAGTTTCTTGAAGCCTGCTGCATCGATCAGCGTTTCGGTTACTTTCTTGCCATCCTTGCCATAGGTTGCCTTTTCACCGACCAGGCAGGTGCGACCACGTCGTCCGGCTGTGCCTCCCTCGTCGTAGATGAATCCCGAGACGCTTGGCAATACGTTTTGGTTGCGAATCTCGTGTTGGTATCCACGCACGACCCACTTGTTGCGGACCTTGCTATCAGTGATATGCTTGGATCGATACTGGATGCCGGAGTTATTGGTGGCATTGCAGCGGAAGGAAAGTCGCAGTTCAAAATCCTTGGTGCCCCCCTCTTTCCAGATGATGAAGGTATTTCCCTTGGCGGGAACTTCAGCGGTGGTTTCACCACGGATGGCCCCGTCCTTGACCGACCAGAGTCTTGGATCCCCATCCCAGCCAGTCAGGTCCTTGCCGTTGAAGATGCGTTTCATGCCGGCCTGTTCAGCGGGAGCTGTTTGCGGTTTATCCGCGGCCAATGCGTTGACGGTAAACAGGGATGCCAGGGCAACAAGCGTGAAACATCGCATCATGGTAGATTCTCCTCGGGCAATAAATGATTTCTTTCAGTACCAATCCTACAATGCCGGGCTATCGCTGGAAACAACCCTGCCGGTAGGATTTAGGGTAATGAACGTGGTTACCGGATGAATTTAATGAGCCTTCTGGGGATATTTGCGAATCAAGCAAGAATCATGAAACACCTGCTTTCGATCATTTTCCTATTGTTGATGCCGACGGTCATCCAGGGGGCGGCACCCAATGTCCTGTTCATCGCCATGGATGACCTCAATGACTGGGTCGGGTGCCTGGGAGGCCATCCCCAGGCGCGAACTCCCAACCTGGATCGACTGGCCGCGTCGGGCGTCCTCTTTACCAATGCCCACTGTTCCGCGCCGGCCTGCAATCCCTCACGGACCGCTATCTTTACCGGGATTTCTCCCCATCGTTCCGGGCTCTACCAGAACGGCCAGAAGATGCGGGAAATCATGCCCGACGTGGAACTGTTACCCAAAACGTTATCACGTGCAGGTTACTGGTCCGCCGGTTCCGGCAAGATGTTGCACTACTTCATCGATGCGCGTTCCTGGGATCATTATGTTCCGGCAAAAGAAACAGAGAACCCATTTCCGCGCACGCTGTATCCCAAGAAACGACCAGTCAGCTTGCCGCGTGGAGGTCCCTGGCAATACGTGGAGACCGACTGGGGACCGCTGGATGCGACGGATGAAGAGTATGGTGGTGATTACCTGGTGGCCCAGTGGGTCTCGCAGCAGTTGCTCAAGAAACATGACAAGCCTTTCTTCCTGGCCTGTGGTATCTATCGACCTCATGAACCCTGGTTTGTGCCAAAGAAATATTTTGATGCTTTTCCCCTCGAGAAGATCCAGTTGCCTCCCGGCTACCGGGAAGATGATCTCGAGGACCTGCCGGCGGAAGGTAAGCGACTGGGACCCAATCGCTACTTCGCCCATATCCGGGCCCAGCAGCAGTGGAAGCAGGCCTTGCAGGGATACCTGGCATCCATTTACTTTGCCGACACGATGCTGGGACACGTCCTTGACGCTCTCGAAAAAGGGCCGCATGCCAGTAACACGATTGTCGTCCTCTGGTCCGATCACGGTTGGCACCTGGGTGAAAAGCAGCACTGGCAAAAATTCACGACCTGGCGAGCCTGCTCACGTGTGCCGCTGATTGTCCGGGTACCGACAGGGACGCCCGGGTTGCCGTCGGGAACCCGTCCGGCGGTTTGCGAACGAGCCACCAGCCTGCTGAGCCTGGCACCGACCCTGTTGCAACTGTGTGGACTGCCTTCGCGTGCGCAAGATGATGGTCCCAGCCTGGTGCCCTTGTTGGCAAACCCGCAGGCAGCGTGGCCACATGTTGCCCTGACGCATCTGCATCAGCCAGGCAGCTTTGGACTCAGCCAGGGGAACTGGCGTTACATCCGTTACGCAGGCGGAGGCGAAGAATTGTATGACGTAAAGGCCGATCCCTACGAATGGAAGAACCTGGCCGCTGAGCCGGCACACCAGGAGAAGCTGAAGCAGTTACGTGCTCGAGCCCCGAACAAATTTGCGAAACTGGTGGAGCCTAAGGTGGCATCTTTACCGGCCCTGAAATGGCAACCGGTGGTGGAGGGTAAGGGTGTTCCGTCGTCCAGGCCTGACGGGAATCCTTTTGACGTGGTGTTTATCAATCGACGAGAGCACGAGGTGACCCTCTACTGGATGGATCGCCAGGGAGCGCGGAAACGCTATGCCGTGATTGCTCCTGGCAAGTACTACCGTCAACAAACGCGTCCAGGTGCGGTCTGGATGATTGCCAGGGCAGATAGCAATGACAGTCCCGCGCTGGGCTATTTCACGGTGGGTGACCGTGCCGCGCGGGCCGTGGTACCGAAGTAAGGTCGGTGTGCGGTTTAACCGAAAATCTGCGTGATCGGTTTTCCCTCGGCCAGGCGATGTGGTCGTCCAGCCTGGTCATGGACCTCGGCACGCGGGTTGAGACCAAACCGCCAGAAGATCGTGGCGGCCAGGTCGGCCGGAGTGACCGGATCCATTGCCGGATAGGCGCCCAGTTGGTCGCTGGCACCAAAGACGGTCCCTCCTCGAATGCCACCACCGGCGAGCGTGAGACTGTAACAATCAGGCCAATGGTCGCGCCCCGCGTTCTTGTTGATCTTGGGCGTGCGGCCGAACTCCCCGAGTGCGACCACCAGGGTGGATTCCAGTAGTCCACGGTCCTCAAGATCCTCGATCAAGGTCGCGTATGCCTTGTCCGCCGCCGGCAGTAGTCGATCCTTGTGTTCGGTGAAGTTCTGGCTGTGCGAGTCCCAGTTCTGTCCCTGTTGTCGGTAGTCGTAAACGTTGACGAAGGGGACCCCTGCCTCGACCAGTCGCCGGGCCATCAGGACATTCTGTCCCCTCAGCTGATGACCATGGACTCGTCGTTTACCCGCGGGAGCCTTGTCCGGGTACATGCCATACCGTTCGCGCATTTTCTGAGGTTCATCCTCGATGCGCAACGCCCGGGCCACGGCCTTGGATTGCATTAGCTCGATGGCCTTGCTGTACAGCGCCTTGAGTTGCCGGGATTTGGGCAGCTTATCCAGTGCGGGATTATCAGCAAGTTGCTGGGCGAGTAACGTGCGCTGCTCCAGCCGTTGGATCGACAGGTCCGATGGTCGGGTGAACATTTCTGCACTGTAGTTCACCTTGGCCGGGTCACCGTCCACGCGGAAGGGATCGTAGGCGGCACCCAGGAATCCACCACCCTGGCATGGTGTATCAACCACGTTGTGAAAGACCCAGGGAAGTGCGGCATGCGGGACATCGATATCGAGGGATCGGCGCATGTAACTGATGGTCGATCCGTGGCAGGGATAGAACTGTGGAATGGGAGCAAACTCTTCACGATCTCCCTGGGGAGACTGTCGCCCGGTAAGTGTCTCGGTGGAGGCGGAGTCGTGTAGGCGGTTGGTGTGGTGCATGCTGCGAATCACGGCCACGTGATGCATGACCTTGGCCGTGTGGGGCAGATGTTCACTCACCTGGATGCCAGGTACCGAGGTGGAAATCGGTTTGAATTCTCCACGCACTTCCTGGGGTGCATCTGGTTTCATGTCGAAGGTATCGAGGTGACTGGGCCCCCCGTAGTAGAAAATCACGATGCAGGATCGGATTTTTGATGCGTCCGGTAGTCCACCTGTCGCAGCTGCCTGTGCGGATTGAGCACCCAGCAGTCCACCGAGATTAAGTCCCAGGTAACCACCCGTGGCCAATTGCAGTGCCTGTCGACGGTTGATGTCCGGCTGGCGATTCAGGGGAAAATTCATGAGGTTGCCCACGCGACGACAGGAAGCAACTAGAACAGTTCTTTGACGACGGAACCCTTGGGAAGCATTTTCATGGGACGTCCCTGGGCCAAGAATTCCTCGGTAGGATCGAGTCCCAGGGCGTGGTAGACCGTGGCAACGAAATCAGCGACCGCGACAGGGCGTTCCGTGGGCAGTCCGCCATCCTTGTCACTGGCACCGATGACGCGACCGGTTTTGATACCGCCGCCGCCCATGGTCAGGCTAAAGCAGCGTCCCCAGTGATCCCTCCCGGGACCTCGTTTTTCGGCATTGATCTTGGGTGTGCGTCCGAACTCGCCGGCCGTGATGACCAGCGTGGTTTCCAATAATCCCCGATCATCCAGGTCATTCAAGAGGGCAGCGTAACTGTTGTCATAAATTGGTAGCTGGATGTCCAGGTGCGGGAAAATACCCCAGTGGTGATCCCAGGCATAAATGCCCGTATCCACGTAGCCCTGGATCGTGACAAAACGGACACCGGCCTCGATCAGGCGCCGGGCCAGTAACATGCCCTGTCCCACCCGGTTGCGTCCATACGTATCTCGTAGTGAATCTGATTCCTGGGAAAGATCAAAAGCTTCTTTTGCCTTCCGCGAGGTTGCCAGGCTCAGCGCCTGTTCCGTAAATCCATCCTGGGCTCGGGCAAAGGCTAACTGGTTTTCCCGTGCGGCCTGGTACTGGTCCAGCGATCGTAGCAGCGACTTGCGTCCATCCAGTCGATTGAGGTCGAGGCCTGGCGCCGATTCGAATTCACGGACGGCGAAGGATGAGTTATTGGGATCCTGCTTGATCAGGAAAGGGTTGTACATGTTCCCCAGGAAACCACCAAAGCCCGGGGCGCTGTAAGCCGGGTGTTTCATATCACCCAGGTGAACAAAGGGTGGGATGGGAGCCTGTTGTTTCTGTTGCCTGCTGAGAACGGCACCGATACCGGGTGCCTGCAGGTTCTTGTCGACCGGGCTGCCGCACATGATGTGCACATCGCCTTCGCCATGCTTGGAAGTGTAGGAATGCATGGAGCGGATAAGTGAGAACTTGTCCGCACAGGTTCGCAGCCTGGGAAGTTGGTCGCTTAACTGCAAGCCGGCCAGGTTAGTAGAGGCCGGGTCGTACTTACCCCGGATTTCATCCGGGGCATTGGGCTTCATGTCATACATGTCGAGATGACTTGCCCCGCCCTGCAGGAACATGAAGATCACGTTGATCTGTTTTTTGCCACCACTGGCTGCCTCGTTGGCCAACACGTCTGACAGTGAAAGTCCCAGGGGCGAGATCGCACCCAGGGCCAGGCCTCCGGCCTGGAAGAACGTGCGGCGATCGATGGGTAGCGAGCGTGCAGTCAAGGACATGATTCCATGAAGTGGGAAATAGATTTATCTATCTTATCGGTTGCGGATCACTTAAGCCATGGTGAAAAGGTACCTGGGCCTGGAAGTTCGCCTGTAAATAGCGATGCAGGGATTATAACTGCTGGCAGTCAGAAAGCATGCCCGGCAGGAAAAGGATCCCTGGTTTAGCCATGGAGGCCAGGGATGGGAGCCGCGGAGGTAATGTGTCGCACCAGGTCATTCGGTAGACCCTGCTTGATACGTAATTCACCGATGTCAAAGAGAGTATGCATGATGGTTCCCAGCAGGTTGCTGGAATTGTAGGGACTACTTGCTGGCTTACTACCATCTCGCTCGGATCGTCCAATCACTTGACCGTGGGTGATGCCGCCTCCATAGAGCAGCAAGGGGGTGAGTCCCCCCCAGTGATCGCGCCCCCCGTTCTTGTTGATGCGTGGTGTACGTCCCATCTCGCCCGTGGAGACGAGCATGATCTTGTCTCCCAGGCCACGGGTCTCGCAGTCTTCAATAAATGCAGAAACGGCATGATCGAAAGGAGCTCCCACGGCATCCATGCCCTTGGCCACGCCCAGGTTGTTTCGGTCGGCATGCATGTCCCAGACGAAACGCGTGGTGATGGTGACAAATCCACAACCTGCCTCGCAGAGTCGGCGTGCCATCAAGAGCAGCTTGCCCAGGGTTTGCGCGTTGTTCTGGTACCAACGTCGCTTGGAGTCGCCATTGCTCTTGTAGGCATAAGCTTTTTCGTTGACCCATTGCGAGGTGTCGTAACGGGCAATCGTTCCCGGAGATTCCTCGGAAAGATCAAAGCTCTTGGCAACACCCTGGACGACCATCTCGTACGCCTGTTGTCGGAATCGATCCAGGCCTTCCAGGGTTCCGCTTGCGTCAACCTCGCTTTTCAGCTTGTCGAGTGCTGAGAGCAGGGCCCGGCGGTCCTGGAATCGTTCGACAGGAAAAGCCAACTGGAGATTCTTTTGAAGCTCGGAACCACCACCGGGAACAAATGGTTCATAGGACTTGGCCAGCGTTCCCGTCTGGGTGAATTTTCCGAAACGATCATCGGCACCGAGTGCCTGGGGATCGACCGAATTCGGGTAGAGGGTGACGTTCATGGGCATGCCGGTCTGTGGGTGATTCGTCCCGGCCAGGCGTGCATAGAGGGAACCCATGTTGGCCTTCAGGGATGCTTCACCGATGATCGGTCGTGTACTATGACCGTTACTGCCCGATTGGTAGGAGCGAACAATGGCACAGCGGTCGGCCAGTCCGGCCAGGTGTTGCATCGTGGAACCAAAGGTGACCCCGGGAATGCGTGTCTGGGTGACGCCACCGACGGTGCGAATGCCATCTGGCACATCCATCTTGGGATCAAAGGTTTCAAACTGGGTAGGGCCACCATGTTGGAGCAGGAAGATCACGGACTTACCGGTCGTGATCGGTTTCTCTTCATTGGCTGCCAGCAGGTGAGATAGTGACAGGCCACCCAGGCCCAGGCTGCCTACCGTCAGCATGGCACGCCGATTCATCGTCCGGTCGGTAGGAAATATCGTCAGCATACGTACGATCCAGGGGAAACCGTGGTGGGTCGAGTGTTACCTTTAGATTATATCGGGCCCGGGCGGTTTGCAATGTGAACTCAACCTTGAGGAGAGGCTGCTTTCCGAGATGGGTCTGAGGAAGTTTCGTCTGCCTTGTAGAAGACGGCCAGCCAGATGGTCGGTTCGTCGGGGTCCGTCCACTCGACGCGATGACGCTGATGGGCTGGAATATTGAGGTAGTCACCGGGCCCCATTTCCTGCATTTGGTCGTCACCTTCCAGGTGTAATCGTGCCTTGCCTCGCAGCACGATCACCCATTCGTCTTCTTCCTGGTCATACCACTCGCCCGCTGTCGTGACCTGGCCCTGTGAAACGATTCGTTCGATGCGAATCCCTGGTTTTTCCACGAGGGAATCGATCAGTTCCGAGGAGATTTCTGCGGGTAGGTTGGAAAATAGGTTGTTCATGAATTACCTCGTTCACCTGGCTGGTTTGGCGGATCAGCCGTGTGGTTATCCAGCATGGTTCAGGGTATAAACCTGTACCGATTTCGTTTTAAGTGATGCTATTGTAAGGTTTAACCAGAAGTGCCTGGAAGTCTCTTGATCCTGGAGCCTTGATTTTCTTACACTTCATGATTCAAAGACGTTAAACTGAACCCACTACCCGTTTCGGTCAACACGTTGCGAGACCATTCATGAGTCGATCATCTTCCCAGCATCGCCAACCGGTTTCCACGCCCCACGGGGACGTTCGGTTACCCATGAGTCGGCGCAGTATGCTGGTGGCCGGTGGCCTGACCTTCTGCGGGATGAGTTTACCCGACCTGGTCTCGCGGCCAGTTAATGCAGCACCCTCGAGTGCCACGGGTAAGGCCAAGTCGACGATCCTGATCTGGCTCAGTGGTGGCGCTTCGCATATCGATACCTGGGATATGAAACCGGACGCCCCGACCAATATCCGTGGACCGTTCAAACCGATCGAGACCTCCGTGCCGGGTATCCAGTTATGCGAACACCTGCCGATGTTGGCCCAGCAAGCGCATCACCTGGCGATTGTTCGTTCTGTCGGGCATTACCGACGGGGTACGGGGGATCATCATGCCGGTTATTACTACAACCTGACGGGCCATCGTCCGGATCCCAGTTTTCCACAGTTACTGAACTCCCGTACGCCACGACCGACTGATTGGCCTGCTATTGGGACCGTGGTGGGTTTGAAGTCGCCACCGCATCCGTACTTGCCCCAATCGATTACCCTGCCGCTGAAACCTGGGGCTCCCCAGTACACGCGTCCCGGCCAGTTTGCCGCACGGTTAGGGGCTCAGCATGATCCGCTTTACGTGCTGGGAGATGCCGATGATCCGATCAAGTTTGCTGCCCCGGCTATCGAACTCAAGAAGGACGTTTCGGTTGATCGCCTCGTTTCGCGTCGCCAGTTGCTGGACGACTTGAATGAGTCGGAACGTATCTTTGATGATTATGCGAACGTCGGTTCGCTGCAAACGTTCCAGGAGAAAGCTTTCACCCTGCTGCGGTCGAGCCAGGGCAAGAACGCCTTTGATCTCTCTGGTGAATCCGATTCGGTCATCGAGCGTTATGGCAAGACACACAACGGCATGAGCATGTTGATGGCTCGTCGCCTGGTGGAAGCGGGGGTGCCTTTCGTGAGCGTTTTCTGGAAGGGAAACAAGAAGCTGGCTGAAGCCAAGAACTGCAAAAGTGGCGGTGGCTGGGACACCCATGGTAATAACTTTACCTGCCTCAAGGACGTGTTGTTACCGGAACTGGATCGTTCCTTCTCAGCCCTGCTGGATGACCTGGGAGAACGTGGTTTGCTGGATCAGACCCTGGTCATGGTAAACAGTGAAATGGGGCGCAAACCAAAGATTGGTGATCCCCGCAGTGGCGGTGAAAAGGGCCAGGGGCGAGACCACTGGACCCATGCCCAGTCGGTATTGTTTGCCGGGGGCGGCATCCGAGGAGGCCAGGCTTATGGCACCTCCGATCGCCATGCGGCCTACCCTGCAGATCTGCCGACGGCCCCGGAAGATATCGCTAAGACGGTTTACCACGCCATGGGAATCGATGACCTGACGACGGTCGACAAGGGTGGGCGTCCCTATAACCTGATGGAAGAAGGTCGCGCGATCACCGAGCTGTTCTAAACCAGCAGGAATCGGTTTTTTTCCTGCTTCGCTGGCAAATTCTTTCTTTTTGTCTGTCGGTGTGTCAGAATGCGGCCTGTCCTGCTGATCGTCTGGGCTACTTCGTTTCTCTTGCTTATCAAGGAAGCCATCATGCGACGACGTAACATTTTCCGACGCTGGGTTCAACTGAACACGCTGGCCCTGGCCAGTCTCATTTTGCTGAGTGGCCAGGCACGGTCCGAGGATTGGCCGATGTGGCGCCATGACGCAAGTCGCAGCAGTGCCACTCGTGAGCAATTGCCGGCCAGCTTGTCGTTGCAATGGTCACGTCAATTGGTCGAGTCACGCATGGCCTGGCCAGAGGATCCACGGATTCATTTCGATTCCGTTTCGGAGCCGGTCTATGCCGGGGGCCTGCTTTTTGTGCCGTCCGCGACGACGGATTCAGTAACGGCGATGGATGCTGCTACGGGTACCGTGCGATGGAAATTCTATGCGGACGGCCCGGTTCGATTTGCACCCGTCGTGGCCCATCAACAGGTTTACTTTGGTGCCGACGATGGATTTATTTACTGTCTCCAGGCAGCCACGGGAAAATTGCAATGGCGGCAGGCAGCGCGTCCATCCGATCGCCAGGCGATTGGCAGCGAGCGAGTCATTTCCGTCTGGCCCATTCGAGGTGGACCGGTCCTGACCGATGGCAAGATTTATTTCACGGCAGGTGTTTGGCCGTTTGAAGGTGTGTTGCTTTATGATTTCTCGGTCACTCCCGGCCAACAGCAGGCACCCGCTTTTCGTTCGCGAACACTCACGTCGCTGACTCCACAGGGTTACCTGGCAGCGTCGGCAGGGCGACTCTACCTGCCCTGTGGACGAGCCCTGGTTTCTTGTTTCGACCTGGCAACCGGTAAGAATATACCGCTTAGCTACAGTTCGTCGGGTAAGACCGACTATCACGCCACGGCACTCGGTGATTTTATTTTTCACGGTGATCGAATCTATCATGTTGCTGACAAGCGCTTGCTGCAGACGGTGGTCCATCGTCCGGTGACCGGTCCTGCGGGTGTTGCTGGCACGCTGAAGAATGATCTTGTCGGACTCAATGGCAGCAAGCCGACGTTTGTTGAAACCGTGGATCGCAAGGGAAAGCCCCAGAAGATCCAGGTGTTGCCACTCAGCTGGCGGATGAAACGAACCGAATTAGCGCAGGTCGTGGGAGCGTCATCCAGTGACTGGAAGATACACCTGCAGGCTGGCAAGCGTGTTTACGGGCACATGGGAAAGCATGTGTTTGCTATTGAACCGAGCGGCACCGACGCAACGGCCAAGGTGACCTGGCATGTGGCAATAGATTCACCGGCACGAACCATGATTGCCGGTGACGGGCGTCTGATCGTGATCTCCGAATCCAACAAGCTCTACTGTTTTGCAGCTGGAGATGCCCAGGCGAAAAATTATCCCCGCCAACAAAAATCCCTGGCCAAGGCAGCCTCGACCGGTCGCTGGGCCGAATTAACCAATCAGATTGTGACGGATAATGATGACTTGCAGGCCTACTGCCTGGTTCCCGGGATTGGCAGCGGCCAGTTGATTGATCAGTTGTTGCAGCGGACGGAGTTGCACCTGCTGGTGATTGATCCAAGCGCTGAGAAAGTAGCAGCCTTGCGACGCAGCGCTGATGCAGCTGGCTATTATGGCAAGCGGATCGTAGCTCGAGTTGGCAACGTCGGTACGTCCCAGTTGCCGGCTTATTTTGCCAACGTGATTGCCTCGGAGGATTCCTGGCAGAATAACGTGGGTACCCTCTACCGTTCGTTACGCCCCTATGGTGGAAATGCTTACGTGGCCCAGGATACCGCGGGTTACCAGCAGGTCGGTCGTATCGTGGAAGCTGGTGGTCTTTCCAAGGCCCGGTTGAAACGTCGCCAGGGAATCACGACGATTACTCGCTTTGGAGCATTGGCCGGGTCTGCCAACTGGACGCACGAGTATGGCGATGCCGCCAATTCGCTCACTTCCAGTGATGAACTGGTGAAAGCACCGCTGGGAGTGCAGTGGTTCGGGGGACCTGCTGCTGCCGGTGAGTTGTTTTACAACCGCCATTACTGGGCACCGAGCCTGGAAGTGATTGACGGACGTATGTTCCTGGAAGGCCCCGAGATTTTTGCAGCCATCGATGTCTATACCGGCCGCATTCTCTGGAAAAAGAAACTGGCCGAGGGAACGGTCAAGGTCAGCAACACCCTGAAGTTTCGCGAGGCAAGCCCGGGTCGGCGTGGGAATTTCTTTGAAAAGGTGAAGGTGGGACTTAACTTTGTCGTGGCGAATGACTACCTCTATATGTCGGACGGCAGGACGTGTGATTTGATTAATCCCGTGACAGGTAAGCATGTCAAGCAGTTCAAGCTGCCTTCGCCGGATCAGCGCTGGGGACGGATGCGGGTCGTCAATGATTTGCTGGTTGCCACGATCTGGGAAAAGAAAGACGGTGTTGATATGCCGGTCGCTATCGCTGCTTTCGATCGTGAAAGCGGTGATCCTTACTGGCGTCACGATGCCAAGGTCAGTTGCCCGCTGGCCGCCATCGGGAAAGATCGTGTCTATTATTTCGATGGTGCCTTGAGCCAGTTGTACGATGACTGGAAACGGAAGGGATTGGTTCCCGAGGCTTCCAAGTACAAGATGCTCAAGGCAGTTGATTTGCGCAGCGGCAAGCAGCTCTGGGAACATGACACCAGCCAGATCGTGACCTGGGTCGGTTTCTCGGAAGATACGGATGTGCTGGTTAGCTCCAACAAGAAAGGGATCGAGGCGCGTTCAGCCAGTAGTGGCAAGCTGCTATGGCAGAAAACGGCCGAGGGAAAAGGATTTGCCGGGCATCCGGAAAATCTCTGGGATCGTGTGATCCTGTGGAAGGATCGTATTATTGATCAGCGTGGTCCGGGGCTTTCCTATGACCTGAAGACAGGTAAACCGATCAAGCAAAAACATCCTATCACGGGCGAGGAGATTTCCTGGCAGTTCACCAAGACAGGGCACCATTGCAATTATGCGATTGCCTCGCCACACCTGATGACCTTCCGGGCCGCCACGGCTGGCTTCCTGGACATGGAATCGGGTACGACAGGACGGCTGGAAGGTTTTCGCAGTGGTTGTCGTAACAGCTTGATTCCGGCCAACGGAGTTTTAAATGCTCCCAACTTTGCGCACGGTTGCAGTTGCAGTTACAACCTGTTTACGTCCCTGGCCCTGGTCCATGTTCCCGATGCGGAACTGTGGACTTACAGTGCCTACGCCAAGCGAGATGTGCCAGTTGACCGCGTGGGGATTAACCTGGGTGCTCCTGGGGATCGGCTTGCCAAGAGCGGTACGATGTGGCTTGATTATCCGAACGTGGGTGGACCTTCACCCGATGTTGCTGTCCAGGTGTTTCCGCGGACGCTGAACTACTTTCGCAAGCATGCCAGCCAGGTCCAGGGCGATGGCCTCTCCTGGGTGGCAGCTTCTGGTTGCGAGGGCCTGGAGAGCCTGATCGTGACGACTTCCAAGGAAAAAGGTGACCGGAAGTACAAGGTGCGACTCTACTTCGTGGAACCGGAAGCCATCGAGAAGGGCCAACGCGTGTTTGACGTGATGCTGCAGGGGAAGACCGTCCTGGAAAAGTTTGACATTGTCAGCCAGTCCGAGACGACCGATACCATGGTAATCCGTGAGTTTGATACGGTGGTAACCGATGGTCGCCTGCAGATCAATTTGAAATCACATGCCGGTGCTTCGCTGTTGTCTGGCATCGAGTTGATTGCCGATTAAAGAAACGTTCGATCCGATGCTGGTTCGATGACCGCGGCAGGAAAGGGAATCGCATGGTCCCGCTGGGGCGATGACGATCTTCCTGGCCGTGGTGTTCCATGTCCTGAACGGCTAAGATCGGTAGCGCCAGAACATCTTATTTCACCATTACAGGAGAATTGTCTTGTCCCGTTTCCTCGCGATCGTCGGTCTGTCATTACTCTGCTTGCCAGGTTGTATCAAGAAAAGTATGGAAGGCCCGGTTTCTCAACCGGTGTCGGCCGGTATGGGGATCATGGTGGGTGAGGTCAGTTCCGGTACCGCGCATGTCCAGGTCAGATTGACCACGGCAAACGAGCTGGTAGATGGGGATGTACCGGGAGTTGCCGGCGTGGTTGAGTTCACTTTGAAAGCGGCGGATGGATCGGGTGAAGAAATCCCGGTACAGCAGGTAGCTGCCGAAGAATCGCGAGATTTTATCGCCCGGGCAACTTTCACGGACCTGGTTGCCGGGACGCAGTACGTGTGCCAAACGCGGATTGGTGCCACTACGGAGTCACTGGGATCAGGACCAGAAGCACATTTCAAGACACTGCCCGGAGTTGATGCGGCGACGTCGGTCAAGTTTGTCGTGGTCACGGGGATGAACTATGCCAAGTTTCATGGTGATAATCGCATTGATGGGAAGATCCACCTGGAGCACAACAACACCAAGTTACCCAAGCCGTATGATGGGCCTGACAAGCACCTGGGTTACCCGGGACTGGCATCGATCCTGAAGGTCGCTCCTGATTTCTTCGTGGGAACCGGGGATAACGTTTACTATGACACGCCCAAGGAACCACGAGCCCAGACCGTACCGGAATTGCGGCAGAAATGGCATGAGCAGTTCGTGCAGCCTCGTTACCGAGACCTGTTTGCCAGGGTGCCGACCTACTGGGAAATCGATGACCATGATTACCGGATCGATGATGGTGATAACACGGGCGATCATGATCCATCCCCGGAAGTAGCGAGACAGATGATGCTTGAACAGTTACCGGTTGCTGCGGCTGAAGATACGGAAGCCAAGACGTATCGAACACACCGGGTGAGTCGGGATCTACAGGTCTGGTTCGTGGAAAATCGTATGTATCGAAGTCCCAATGCGATGGAAGATGGTCCGGAAAAGTCGATCTGGGGAGTGGAGCAGAAAGCCTGGCTCAAGGAGACGTTGCTGGCCAGTGACGCAACCTTCAAGATATTGATTTCACCTAACCCGATGGTTGGTCCGGACGACGCTCGGAAATTTGATAACCATACTAATTTTGGTGGTTTTCAACATGAAAGAGATGAGTTCTTTGCCTGGTTGAACGAGACCGGGATCATCAAGAAACACTTTTACCTGGTCTGTGGTGATCGGCACTGGCAGTACCATTCGATTCACCCGACAGGCGTTGAGGAATTCTCCTGCGGCGCGCTGGTTGATGCCAATTCCCGACTCGGTCGTAAACCGGGAGACGCGGAGTCGACGGATCCCAAGGGCTTGATCAAGCAGGTTTACGCCCAGGAAGTTCGTTCGGCCGGTTTTCTCTTGATCCAGGCAGATCCTGCCGTGGCGGATGCCCCGGCAAAGCTTTCCTTCATCTTTCATGATGAACAGGGCAAGGTGTTGCATCAGCACACGAAGACGAGTGGCACGCCGGCCGAGTGAGGAGAGGCGTTTGGGAATCTATCGCTTGCCGTCCGGGAGCGGTAGAATTAGAGACCAACCGATCTTTATTCCAAGGAAAACGAGTAAACCATGTCTTCACCTGCCAAGATTATCTACACCAAGACTGATGAAGCCCCTGCCCTGGCCACCCGTTCCCTGCTTCCGATCATCCAGGCTTTCACGAGATCGTCTGGTATCGAATTCGAGTTGCAGGATATTTCACTGGCGGGACGGATTATCGCAAATTTTCCTGAGCAGTTATCGGAGGATCAGCGACAACCGGACGCCCTGTCGCAGCTGGGTGAATTAGCCAAGACACCGGCGGCTAATATTATCAAGCTCCCGAATATCAGTGCCTCGATCCCTCAGCTCACGGCTGCCATCCAGGAGTTGCAGGATCATGGCTACAGCATCCCGGATTTCCCGGAAGAGCCCGCAACGGATGAAGAGAAAGATCTGCGGGCGCGTTTCGCAAAAGTGCTCGGGAGCGCCGTGAACCCGGTCTTGAGAGAAGGTAATTCGGATCGACGCGTGGCCGCACCGGTCAAGGAGTATGCTCGCAACAATCCGCACTCGATGGGTGCCTGGAGCGCTGATTCGAAGTCGCACGTGGCACACATGTCGGAGGGAGATTTTTGCGGTAGCGAACAATCACACGTGATGGCTGAAGCTGGTAGCGTGACGATCGAGTTGACGGATGCGAATGGCCAGGTCACCGTGTTGAAAGAGGCACTGGCGTTGCAGGCGGGTGAGGTGATCGATGCGTCGGTCATGAGTTGCCAGGCCCTGCGAGCATTCCTGGCTCGTGAAATCGAGGATGCCAGGGAGCAGGACGTGCTCCTGTCGCTGCACCTGAAGGCAACCATGATGAAGGTTTCTGATCCAATCATCTTTGGGCATGCCGTCAGCGTTTTCTTCCAGGATGTTTTTGAAAAGCATGGCGCAACCCTGGAAGAACTGGGGGTCGATCCGAATAACGGGATGGGAGATCTGCTGGCGAAACTTGAAGGATTGTCCGATGAACAACAGGCCGAGATCAGGGCGGATATTGATGCGGTTTATGCGCAACGTCCAAGACTGGCCATGGTGGATTCTGACAAGGGAATTACCAACCTGCATGTGCCGAGCGATGTGATTATCGATGCTTCCATGCCGGCTGCGATTCGTACCTCGGGACAGATGTGGGGACCCGACGGTCAATTGCATGACACGAAGTCGATCATTCCGGACCGGTGCTATGCCGGTATTTACCAGGCGACCATCGACTTCTGTAAACAAAACGGTGCTTTCGACGTGGTTACGATGGGCAATGTCTGCAATGTTGGCCTCATGGCTCAAAAAGCGGAAGAGTATGGTTCGCATGACAAGACCTTTGAAATATCCAGCGCGGGGACGGTACGCGTGGTTGGCGATGACGGCCAGGTCCTGATGGAACACGAGGTTGCAGAAGGTGATATCTGGCGCATGTGTCAGACCAAGGATATCCCCATCCAGGACTGGGTTAGATTGGCCGTGAGCCGGGCACGAGCAACCGGATCGGCAGCGATCTTCTGGCTTAACCCGGAACGAGCGCACGATGCCAACCTGATCGAGAAAGTAAACCAGTACTTACCGGAACACGACACGGAAGGACTTGATATCCAGGTGCTTTCACCGGTTGCTGCAGCAGAGTTGACCTGTCAGCGATGCAAGGATGGGCAGGATACGATTTCCGTGACGGGTAACGTTTTGCGTGATTACCTGACGGACCTGTTTCCCATTCTCGAACTGGGTACCAGCGCCAAGATGCTCTCGATCGTTCCGCTCCTGGCCGGTGGGGGTCTGTTTGAAACGGGGGCGGGAGGATCCGCACCAAAACATGTGCAGCAGTTCAATTCCGAGGGACATCTACGTTGGGATTCGCTGGGTGAGTTCCTGGCCCTGGCCGCGTCGCTGGAGGACCTGGCTGACAAGACTGACAATGCGAAGCTGAAAGTACTGGCGAGCGCACTGGACCAGGCTACCAGCCGATTTCTCAAGGAGAACAAGTCTCCCTCTCGCAAGGTAAATGAACTGGATACCCGGGGCAGCCATTTTTACCTGGCGTATTACTGGGCCCAGGCCCTGGTCGAGCAGACGCAGGACCCGTCCTTGCAAGAGGAATTTAGTGACCTGGCTGCGCGACTGACCGAAAGTGAGGCCATCATTGTCGAGGAGTTGACCACGGCCCAGGGCGATCCAGTCGACATCGGTGGTTACTTTCATCCGGATGATGAGGCGGCCTCGCGAGCTATGCGTCCCAGTGCCACGTTCAACGCGGTACTCAATACGCTGCATTCCGGAGTGTAACACTCAACAGCGGATTCGATTCACTCGTAAAGCTTTTCTCGTTGGAAGTAATCCAGCTTGCTGGATTACTTGGCCCTGGCCGTGGAAGCCTTGGGGTTCCAGATCGGGGTATCCCAGCCTGCAATGTCGGCTGGTTTTACCTTCTTGCGATACCCGCCAAAGCTGAAGGTCGCCGGGTGATATGGGCCCACGAAGGCAACATCCATATCCGCCTTGATGTCCTTCTCCATTCCCATGCACCAGAAGACGCCGTTGATAATGACACGACGGACTCCCTCGCTGACGATGTCTTCCGAGGCACCCTGGGTGCTGGCAAAAACGCGTCCCTCTTTTCCCGAGGCGGATTTGTAGGTGCGTACCCAGATCGCCGGGCTCGGTGGCTTATTGGCGAGCGGTTTACCGTCAGGTTTCATCGAATCAAGCACCTGGTTCTTTCCCAGGATGATGGAATTCGGCAGTGGTTGTGCACTGTAAGCTCCGGCCATGGCATGCATGTCCTTGACGCCTCGCATGACAGGGTGCTCGGTTTGCTCGGGAACCGTGAACATTCGTGTGCTGAATTTATGGTTGCGGCCATAGTGACCTGCGTTTGGCGGTCGCCAGGTTTCGCCCAGTACCTGTCGGCCAAAACCATAGTCATAGCTTTTGTCACGCGAATTGAAATTGTACTTGCTGTTAGGACCCTTGAGACCGTTGAAGGCATGCGTCGTGGTACGCAGACCGAGTACCGGTCCACCTCGTTCGAGGTAGCGAATGAAAGGTTTCATCGTGGCATCATCGGGAGCGACGAATCGCAGGAACAGGAACATCATGTCGGCACTGTCCAGTGCCGCCATGCCTGGTATGCGGGAAGAACCTGGTTGGATGTATCCGTCCTGATCAAGTCCAAAGAGTACCGTGCATTTGAATCCGTAGCGGTAGGCCAGGATACGAGCGATCGCGGGGCATGTTTCCTCGCCACGGTACTCGTGATCCGAGGCGATGAACACGATATGCTTTCCCTTGCCAGGTCCGGACTTCCCCTCGTACACCACCCAGTCTTCCGCCATGCCAGGTGTTTGCATGAATAGGGAAATGCTCATGATGGCGATGATGACAAGTAGTGCCCGTTTCATAACTGGATTCCTTATGGATCGTAGGCCTCTAAGGCCTGTACTGGTCGGTAAATTCCTATCCATAGAAGTAAGCCGTGAAGCACCAAAAATCAAGCCCCGGGGGAGTGCCGGCAAGGGGAAGACGGTCATTTAGCGATTTAATTTAGATAGTGAGTCGAATAACTAGCTGCTACAATAATTGCTTAAATGGGTGCAAAACATCAACTCGATTGACGACATTTCGTCCAGGGACCTGAGATTGTGCCGGCACTGCCGACACTGGCCAGCCTGGCCTCGCGACAATGGTCTGCGTGACCTCGTGCGTCTGGCCCTTCCGGGTGAAGTGTTTGGCCATGTTCGCATTCCTCAATCGAATAGATGCTGATGAACTCACGCTTGATGATAATTGTCGTGGTGAGCAGGAAACTGTTTGTTGCATAAGTCACAACCGTTGAAAAGGATTGAAACTAGCATGTTGCATACTAAGGCGGTAATGTGGTCGACATTGATGATGGGTCTCTTCTCGCTAGATGCTGATCTTCTGTCCCAGGAGAACGCGAAGCCGGAGGGTCCGGGCCAGGCAACGTCTCGCAACGTGGTCGTTCGTTCTGCGGGTGGTGGCACGTTCGGCTATACGGGATCGACAGCACAGGGATTGATTGGACTCAAGCAGATTCATGAGGAATTAAAACTGGATCCCAGGCAGGTCGAGAAGTTGAAAGAGATTGAGCAGCACTTCAGGGAACAACAACAGGAGATGTTGAAGGAGTATCGCAATCTTGATGCGAATAAACGAGTTGAGTTCTATCGCGAGATGCAGGAAACATTCAAGGAGAATTTCAAGCAGGAATTAGGAGAAGTGCTGAAACCTTCCCAGCTAAAACGACTGGACCAGATCCAGATGCAGTCGACGTTACGATCGAGAGGAAACTATGTTCTCTATGATCCGAAAATTGCTGATCTGCTGGAGATCACAGACGCACAAAAAAAAGAAATTCGCACCAAGGCCATGGAGGCTCAAAAGAAACTGAATGCGGAAATGATGCGATTGCGGCAGGAGATGCAGGAGAAGCTGCTGGACGAGGTTTTGACAGCAGCTCAGAAGCGCAAGGTTAAAGAATTGACCGGCGATAAATACGAGATGAAACCGATCGAGTACCGGCGATTCAACCAGCCGGGGACAGAGAAAAAGACTGACTCGAAGTCAAGGAAGTAACTGCTGCCGAATGTTTTCTCGATGACCGCGTCGAGGCTCCGGGCATGCTGCTAGTCAAAGCAATAAAGGTGCCCCGCGGTGCGAATGTAGATGCGACCGTCGGCAATGGCCGGCGTGGCGTAGATCTCTTCCTTGAAATCGGCCTTGGCCAGTTCTTTCCATTCCACCCAGGGCGAGATGATCGTCATCTTGCCACGCTGGTCAAAGAAGTAAATCTTGCCATCCCCGGCAACTGCAGAACTGTAGTAGTTGCCCGTTCCCGAGATCCGCTTGGTTTGCAGCGCCTTGCCGGTAGCGGCATCGAGACAGGTGACGATACCACCGTCCTTGACCGTAAAGACATAGCCGTTGTAGACCAGCGGTGATGAACAGAAGGGCAGGAACTTGCGAAACTCCCACTCGACATGGCTTTTGGAAATGTCACCGGTGCCACCAGGACGAATCTTGAGAACTCCATTACGAGCTGCATCAAAGACGCCACGATAGTATTCCCATTCTTTTTCCGTGAGCGTCTTGGTCTTGTCGCGATCTACCTGCTCGTAGCGGCGTTCCACGGGACCTCCCTTTTCCAGTTCATCGCGTTCAATGGTGCCGTTGTTGTTGGCATCCACCTTGGCCAAAACCGTCTTGAAGGGGTCCACGGAAATGCGTTCGTCGATGTCACCACCGCGTGCCCAGCTGGCCACGTAGAGATAATTGTCTTCGCCGACGACCGGTGTCGTGCAAACGACTCGCGAGACACCACGTACGGTCCAGAGTTCTTCGCCGGAGCGGAAGTCATATCCCACCACCCGTAGGGTAGCTGCGACCACGATTTGCTTGTGGCCGTTGACTTCCCAGATAACCGGGGTTCCGTAGTTGCGAGGGAATTCGCTGCGATCTATTTTCCAGGTAGTTTTTCCCGTGGTCACGTCGATCGATTCCAGGAAGGAACCGGTGTCGTGGTCCTGGCAGAGAATGACCTGGCCATCGACGATCAGTGGCGAGCTGCCAGCGCCAAAGCTATTGTTAAAAGGTCCCATCGGTTTGTTCCAGAGCAGTTTTCCTGCCAGGTCATAGCAGAACATGCCGGTTGACCCAAACAGGGAGACCACGTGTTTGCCATCGGTGGCTGGCGTGGTCTGAACATGACTCCCAATGGAGTGGATCGACTCCAGCTTGTTGTACTTGGCTTCCTGTTTCCAAAGGACCTTGCCGGTGCTGCGGTCCAATGCCATCGTGAACAGCTGATCATTGTCCTCGGCAGCCAGGAAGATATGGTCCCCGTAAATGACCGGGGAAGAATGTCCCGGTGGCAGGGGGATCTTCCAGGCGGCTTTCTTGTCAGGACCAATGTCGGTGGGGAGTCCCGTGTTCCATTCGGCAACACCACGGCCACCGTTTCCTCGGAACTGGGGCCACTGCGTGACCGTCTCCGAGACAGGCTGTGTTGGTAAACGCTTGATTCGAATGTTGCGAAATGCGACGGGATCATTGTGGCCGGCAAATCCAAAATATCCCTTGCGTGCCGCGATGGCCTCATGCAACTTGCCATCTTTTGACTTGGATACCTGGGACAGGTCCGTATCCAGGATGCGGGTACCATTCAGGTCGACCTGGATGGTGGATCCGCGCACGGTAACCTGCTGGTAGTTCCATTCTCCCGTAGGTCGCAGGTACCCGCGATGAGCCGGGACCAGGCCGTAGGCCGATCCGTGGTACTGGCTTGGATGCAGTGAGGCGTACTTGGGATGTTCCGAATCCAGGACCTGCAGTTCGCACATGCCATTAACATGAGGCTGGCCCTTGCCAGAGAAGCGAATTGCCAGGCCGTTGTTTCCGGCAGGAGGCAATTTAAATTCGAGGCGAACCACGAAATCTTCCAGTTGATCTTTAACCAGCAGGTTACCCCCCTGCCCTTGCTTGCAGACGATAGCGCCATCCTTGACCTCGTAATTTCCGACGTCACCAATCCAGCCATCGAGGTTCTTGCCATTGAAGACGGGTGTGAACTGGCTGTCCTGGTTCGCCAGCATTTGGTTGGCGGCCGCAGCGTCAAGTTTGCGAATGAAAATATTGCGCCACCGGATTTCACCACCGTGGGTTTGTAATTGAATGGGACCCTGGGAAAAGAGTGGCCTGGTGCGATCCCAGTAGTTGTGCATCGGTTGACGATCAACGACTAGTTTTCCATTGAGCCAGACGCTGGTAGTTTCGCCGACCTGGACAATTCGGTACTGGTTCCATTTTTCAAATGGTTGATCGGCCAGGACCAGGGGTAACCGTCCCGGATGCCCGGTGGTGTTATTGAACAGTCCACCCGAGCCACGATCGGCTCCTCGATTCCACTTGCCTCCTGCCTTGGTGTAATCCCAGATTTGTACCTGGGGAGTGCCACGCAGATAGATACCGCTGTCTGCCTTGGCAACCGTCTTGTATTCCAGTAACAGTTCGATATCACCGTAGTCTTCATTGGTGGTCAGGTAGGGTCCCTTGCCATCGTTGACCAGTTCACCCTTGTCCACGGTCCAGTGCTGCCGTGCTTCTTTCATCCAGCTGTCCAGCTGGGCAGTTCGCTCGGCCTCGGGCATGGCGGCCAGTTTGCGATGGTCGAAATGCGGAATGGCATGCCACCCCTGCAGGTCCTTGCCGTTGAAAACTGCGGTGAACCCATCGGGAACCTTGGCTGTTTGTGCCTGGGAAAGAGAACTGCAGGCCAAGACGATACCGACGGCAAGTAAAACAGCTGAATTCTTCATCAGTAGAATACCTCGAGGTTGGGTGCAGGTAAGTAATTCTCCGCGGCAAGGCCCTGTATTTTAGCAGAACGCTGGCCACGATTAAGCCATGGGAACCATGAAAATCTCTCCCGGAAAGCTTCCAGGCCAGTCGGGTCAGGGCCTGTGTTTCCTGAGAACCTGGCCCGGTGTGGCATCGGTATGCTTTCCTTCCTGGATCACGATGGTTCCGTTGACGATGACGGTCTGGATACCCCTGGGATACTGGAAAGGGCTGGTAAAGGTGGCCTGGTCGATGATCGTGCGTGGATCGAAGATCGTGATGTCCGCGTAATATCCTTTCTTCAGCATGCCACGTTGCGTCAAACCCACCTTGGCCGCGTTGAGTGACGTCATCTTGCGAATTCCGTTTTCCAGCGTCAACAGCTTGCGGTCACGAACGTACCTTCCCAGCACACGAGGAAACGTTCCGAAGTTGCGAGGGTGAGGATTGCCACGGCGTAACGGCCCCTCGATGGCATAGGCAGACCCGTCTGAACCGACAGAACACCACGGCTGTTGGAGCGCCAGGTTCATGTCTTTTTCCGTATGGTGGGCATAGACCGTCGACACCGATCCGCATTCTTCGATTAACAGGTCGAGAAAATCATCCAACAGGTTGACCGGTTTCTTGCCTGGATTGCGTAGTGCAAAGACACGGTCCATGGTGAGTCCCCGGAACCGATTGTTGCCACTGATTAACATCCGATTCCAGTCACCACCGATAGCCGTGTAGTGGTTATACCAGCCCTCGACGCCGTGGACGATGTCGTGCTTGATCTTCTTGCGGTCTTCGGGACTCTTGAGACGTTCCAGCAGTTTGCCACGTCCGCCCTCGTGAGCCCAGGGAGGAATGATACTGACCAGGTTGTTATTGCCGCGCGTATAGGGATAGACATTTGCCTGTACGTTCACACCACGGTCCCGGGCTTGTTCGATTAGGTCAATCACCTCGGACATCCGCCCCCAGTACTGTTGGTCAGCGATTTTCAGGTGGATAATATCAACCGGCACCTCGGCCTTCTCGCCAATGGTGATTGCTTCTCTGACCGAGTCGAATACTCCTGTCCCCTCGTTGCGGATATGGGTCGAGTAAATACCACCGTACGGTTTTACCTGGCGACAGAGTCGAATAATTTCTGCGGTGGTTGCCAGCGACCCGGGTGGCATCATCACCTGGCTGGAAAACCCCAGGGCCCCCTGCTCCATCGCCTCTTTCACAAGCGTTTCCATTTCCACCAGCTGTTCTTCCGTCGGTCGGTCGAAGGATTTTCCCATGACCGATTCCCAGACCGCTCCGATTCCGACGTAGGAAGCGACATTGGTCGCCATGCCCGATTTTTCCAGGGCCTTAAAATACCCCTCCAGCGTGGTCCATTTCCAGGTTTTTTTACCGACTGTTACCTGACGCCCCGCCCGTTTTCCCTGTGCCGGGCCTGCAGAAAACCCTTCTCCGAGGATTTCAGTGGTGACGCCCTGTCGAATCTTGCTATGGGCGTGGCCATCTTCCAGTAACAGGTAATCAGAATGCGAGTGGATATCGATGAAACCAGGAGCCACGACCAGTCCCTTGGCATCTAGTGTCTGCTTGCTGTCCCCGGAGAGTTGTGCGCCGATGGCAACAATGCGGTCTCCACGAATTGCCAGGTCCCCGTGAAACCAGGGATTTCCTGTGCCATCAACAATACGAGCATCCTGGATCAATAAATCGAAAGGCTGATCGGCACCCGATGAGATCGTGGCTCCGCTCAATACAAACAGGAAACAGAGACCGATGCCTGGTAGAAGTCGAGAGCAAGGAGAAATCATGTGGAATCCTCTGGTGGGTTTGCTGTCAGTCCTGATGATTTATACATGGCGCTGTACCTGTTGGCGAGTCTCGTGCCACCCTGCCGCACGATGAACCGAGATTTCTCGAGCAATCAGCGTTGAACATCTGGGTTCAGACGCCCGGCTGTGGTAAGAAACGAGGATGCTTTCCTGTCTTGATCTCGGTCCGGTTTCACTGCGTCGCTGGCGCCAGGTCCAGCTTCTTTGGGGCCTGACAGTGTGCCTGTTGATGGCGGTTACCTGGAAACTATGGATTCCGCAAACGGAGTTTCCGCGTATTCCCCTGGTGGGCCTGCTGGCTTCGGTGCCGATATGGATTCACTGGATGGTCCTCGGACTGCTGGTGACAAGTTGCCTGGCAATCCTGGTGATCGGTCCTGCCAGGAGCTACCAGCGCTGGGGACTGGTCGTTTTCCTGCTGGCTGCCTGCCTGCTGGTTGCACTTGATCAACATCGCCTGCAGCCATGGT
>JAZADA010000418.1:0-15845 GCA_036124135.1 Planctomycetota bacterium
GGTGTTGGCTGTTCAGCCAGGTCAATGCGGCAATCTGCCAACTGATGCAAACAGGAAATGGCTGTGTCCGGATCCCAACCACAATTGGCATCAATGACCAGTGATCGTTCCATCCCGATAACTTCTCGAACGGCTCGCACCCGGGCCACATCATCTTCCGGTCGACCACCGACTTTTACCTTGATCGTATCGAAACCCATGTCAACGAGTTCGGCGACGCGTTGCTGAGCACGAGGCACGTCATAGGCTCCCAGGGAGAACCGTGACCGAATGGTCAAAGGGCGTACCGCGCCTCCCAGCAACTCGTATACAGGGACTCCTGCCTGTTTGCCTCGAATATCCCAGCAGGCCATTTCCAGTGCCGACTTGGCAAACCAGTTATCTGCGCAAATTGCATCCATCCGCTGATCAATAGCCTCGATATCATTGGGATCCATCCCCTGGATGGCCGGCCCCAGCACCTGGTGAATCAGGCAACAGACATTATCAGCGATTTCGCCACTCCAGCGTACCGTGATCGAAGCTTCACCCACTCCCTCGTATCCACCGTCTGTCAACAATCGCACCAGGACGAATCGATTATCTGATGACGAACCAAGCGCCGACACCATGCAACACTCTGGTTTCATGGAAAGGCGCGGGGCATAGGTTTCAACACTGGTAATTTGCATGGTCAATTTCACTCATCAATAAGCAATCGCGGATTCAAGATGTGGCAGGGCCAAGCAACGATCAACCCGGCTCGCTGACGGAACCTTCGGCATGGACAAAACGTCTTACCACGTTGGCCGTGATACGGGAGACTGCGTCATCCACTAACAACGAACTGGGCCAACAGATCGAACCGGCGGAAAACACAGCGCCCCCCTCCCCAGGCTCGTGCAAAACCATCTGGGCTCCACCCTCATCCGGATTTTTCCCCTCGGCCAGCAATTGTGTGTTGGCGGGAGAACTGGCCGACATCTTGTCAGTTTCATGCCCGGATGCTCCACCTGGAATACGTTGATGTTGGCATCGTTCACCGAACAAATCCCCGGCCTCCAACGACGTACCATCAAATACCCAGTGGTTCGGTTCCTTTACCTCGTAAGGAGCAGCGGTCATGATACCGCGATCATCGTAAACGACACCCAACAAGCTCGCTTCGCTTTCGTTTCTCAAATTAAAGCGGCTTTCATAACTGGAATCGGGATCGCTGAGCACCCGCGTATCTCCATTTTGGTAAATACAAGTCTGTTCATCCGTGAATTCCACTTCGCAGTTAAGTCCATTACCTCCCAGGTAAATCAAACGACCTCCGCGCTCAAACACCCAGTCCTTAACCCGTTGATACATGGCCCGGGACCAGTACTCGGGATGGGTGCTGATGATCAGCACACGGTAATCATCCAGGTTTAATTTTTCCCAGTGCAACTGGGTCTCCGAATAGACATCCGCATGAAATCCCTCGCGTTCCAACCAACCCAGCAAACGCCACTCGGTGGGAGCTACGTGACAAGCGGCACGGCCTTCAATGGGTCCGGTAATCTCCTCGTCTTCAGGGATATGATTGATCAACTCCGGGCGATCAAAAGAGAGTGGATCATAATGCTCGGATCCATAGTTGACATGATCGGGATTCGTATAGCGATGCAGTTCCAGGCGGGCATTGGCCGTGGGAGTCGGAGGCAAGGTATTAGCATGAATGTAGTTACTGCGTCCGCCGAAGTTGTTGTATGCATTCCAGTTAATATCGGCCATCAAGACTGCAATCGGTGCAGTCGGACGCGCGGGAGCAACCACCCAGGGAAATGAAAAAAACAGGCCGGATTCGGTCTTGGCGTGAAAATAATAGAGACCAGATTGTTCCGGTGCTGTCACGTACTGCTTGTGATGGGGATGCGTATAACCAGCCTGGTTCCACTGCACCCCGGTCTGCGAATAATCACCGTCGGGTGTAATTTGCACCGTGGCCCGTGGCCCATGTTCATCGAACCAGCCAATCGTACGGACGTGGGTTTTCTCTATCCCGTAACGAAAGAGATCCAGCTTGTAGGCCTCATGCGAATGAACACGAAACTCGGACGCTTCGCCGGCTCGCACGCATTTCGGCCAGGCGTATCCCAACAACTGGTCTTTCAACAGTCGAAACTGGTACGGTTCCACCCCGTCAATATCTAACGTGAGTCTCTTGAAGCCATATCCCGGGCAGGCCAATGTAACCAGGTAACGCCCCGGCGGGATATCAGCTCGTACTGCACCTGAGGCAGTGGACCGGACCTCTTGGTGAATATCCTCGTTCTCGAATTCTACCTGGACTCCAGGCAAGACCACGTACCGTTCATCACTGACATAACCTACAAGCATGATCGCACCTAATCCTATTCATGAAACCCACTGGCCTTGCTAGCCGGGAATTTTGATCCCCATATCTTTCATCAATATTTGCATATCATCCCACACCTGGCGTTTAGCGCTGGGATTCCGTAGTAGGTAGGCTGGGTGATAGGTCGCCAGCACCTTGATCCCCTGGTAATCATGAAACGTTCCTCGCAAGTTACCAATCGTCTCCTTCGAATCCAGCAGGTTTTGCGCAGCGACCGTACCCAGGCAACAGATGTATTCGGGCTGAATGGCATCCAGTTGTGCCTGCAGGAAGCCACGGCAATTTGCAGCTTCCTCGGGAGCCGGATTTCGATTTTCCGGTGGACGACACTTGATGACGTTCAGGATGTAAACATCTTCACGCTTTAAAGTGCAGGCCTTGATAATATCGTTTAGCAGCTGGCCAGCTCGCCCCACGAAGGGAACTCCCTGCTTGTCTTCATCACGCCCGGGTGCTTCGCCCAGGAAACAGAGTCTCGCCTGGGGATTACCATCTCCAAAAACTGTCTGGGTCCGACCAGCAACTAATTGTTCACACCGTTCACATCCCTGGACCTCTTGCTGAATTACTGCCAGGCTCGCCGCGGGACCTTTTTTTCCTGCCATTTCAGTCACTCCCTGCACCGTTGCTGTTTCCTTGATTTCTACTGCTGGTTCTACTGCTGGTTCTACTGCTGGTTCTACTGTCGAGGGTGCAGACGCACGTCCCCAATGGGTAATCCCGGCACGGCGATGGCTCTGCAATCGCTGGATGGCCATCCTGCGAACACGCTCTCCAGCCGGCAAATTGTCTTTTTCATCGGCCACAATTAAGAACTTTCTCAAAACTTCTATAACGTGAGTTCACTGAAGCGAACTATTTGTCCGAGTATACGGGTATTGGTAGGAAATTGCGACACTCCGCTGCCAACCCTCTCCTGGGACATGATCCTTGTCTCAAAACAGGAGTTTCAACTATGATGGAGTTATCATGGCAGTACCTCAAGTCGTCATCATCGGTCGTCCCAACGTGGGAAAATCCAGCCTCTTCAACTGGCTGATCGGCCGCCGCTTGGCCATTGTCGACGATGTGGCCGGGGTCACCCGAGACCGCATCAGTCATCTCCTGAACCATGGAAAGAACTATTTTGAACTGATCGATACCGGCGGAATCGGTGTCGAGGATGCTGACAACTTGACCAAGGAAGTCGAGGATCAGATTCTGCAGGCCATGGATCACGCTGACCTGATCCTGTTCGTGGTCGATACCCGCTCTGGCATTACTGCCTTAGACAACGAAGTCGCCAAGCGATTACGCTACGTCGACAAACCCATTCTCTGTGTGGCCAATAAGGCCGATGACCCACGGTTGGATTCGCAGGCTGACGATTTTTACCGCCTGGGGCGCGGCAAGCTGGTACGTGTTAGTGCCCAGGAAAATCGCAACAAGAACCTGTTATTAAATCTCATCGGTGAACGGCTTCCTGAAATCAGCGTGGACCCCACGGAGAAACCCGTAGAACCCGAGATGAAAATCGCCATCGCTGGACGGCGCAACGTGGGCAAGAGTACTTTCGTCAACACGCTCAGCAAGGCAGAACGAATGATTGTCAGCGAGGTGCCAGGGACCACACGTGACAGCGTCGATGTACGGTTTGAGCTGGATGGCAAGGTCTTTATTGCGATCGATACACCGGGACTTCGCAAGGGAAAGAGCGTCCGCACCGACATCGATTTCTATAGCATGGTCCGGGCCCAGAAAAGCATCCGGCGTGCCGACGTGATCCTGATGTTTTTCGATGCCGGGCAACGCATCAGCAAGGTTGATAAACAACTTTGCAATTTCATCAACGAGAACTACAAGGCCTGCATGTTTGCCGTAAACAAGTGGGATACGATGGCCGAGCACATGCCCACCGAACGCTGGGTTACCTACCTGCGAGATACGTTCCAGACCATGTGGCACGTACCGATTGCCTTCATCACCGGGCAATCCGGAAAGAATGTCAAGGCACTACTTAACCACGCCCAGATGTTGTTCAAGCAATCCAGTGAACGCATTGGCACCGGCGCACTCAACCGGATCATTCGCAAGGCGATCGATCACCATCCGCCACCGTTGTTCAAGCATAAGCAACCCAAGATTTTCTACGCCACGCAAATCGGCACACAACCGCCAACGATTATTCTCAAATGCAATAATCCCAAGGCCTTTGCGCCCCAGTATCGTCGCTACCTGCTAAGCGTCCTGCGTGACCAGCTGAGCTTCGGGGAAGTCCCCATCAAGCTCTACCTGAACAAGCGAATGTCAGACGACGAACGTGATGAGATCAGCAGTAAGAAGTAACTGGCTCGCCAGGACAGCCTGTCTCATGGGTATGTTAGCGTTTTAGTTCCAGGCGAGCTCGCAGGCCACTCTCCTCGAACGTGACACCGAAATTGCCGAGCTTGAGTTGTTTTAACTGGTCAGGAAATCCCACCCCAACCTTGGATTTCGCGGGATGTCCGAAAACCGTCGATTCCATCGTCTGCCATTCTTCATTCCAGACGTACTTCCCACCCCCAGGGCAGATTAACTGGCGTTGCCAGAAACGAGCATGCAACGCGACCGGATCCTCTTTTGGATAACGTTTTTTCCACTCGTTAAGGATGACCAGGTTCGCCCATGATAAACGTCGCATGTTCTCACGATACTCCTCGGTCAAACCACTCTCCATTAACTTCAAGACCCTGGGTTTCACCTGTAATCCCATACTTTTCCCGAGCCAGGAAATCTGATCCGGTGACGCCTTATCTGCCACAGGTGCTTTTCCAGGTGCGGACCGACGAGCCAGCGCGCGTTGCAGCAAGGACTGACTCAAGGTCAAGATCAGTGAATCACCGGTAGCCGCATAGTAAACCCCCAGGTCGTTCGACAGGTCACCTGCAGTTCGTCGACCTTCGGCCGTCGCCGAAACTTTCACGTAGGGCTGTCCCTCGTGCTCCAGGGTTTCCCAGTTCAGCATCCCCGGCCCTGTACTTTCCAGGAACGCACGCACACCGGCCAGGAAGAGTGTCAACTTGAAGCCACTTTGCACATCGACATGCAGGGCTACCGGTAGACGATGGAAACGCGTTGGGAAAAACTCTTCCAGCGCGTCCTCGGGACTCCCCTTGAAATCCTTAACAAAAGTAATCAATTCCTCCCAGAAGGGATCCTCGTCGACAAACACCGACACTCCCTTCCCCAGCCAACTCAACGGGTTCACCTTGATCTGCGGAGCAAACAACCGGATTAGACCCGTGCCTTGCTGCAGCATTGGTGACTTGGCATTCAGCGCCAGGGCCCAGTGAAGAATAGAACCAGGATGCTGATCACCAAAGTCAGCAGCCAACTCGACTCCCTTGGAAACCGCAATCCATTCCCGGTAATCACTATTGTCGATCAATGGCATCACGGTCACATCAGTTGCTATTTTCGAGTCCGTCACATGAAAACGTACTGCAATCGGATCGAACACATTGCTCCAGTAACGCTGGTAACTATCACGCCAACGCCCGTACAAGCGAGCCTCCTCCTGCGTCACCTGTTCCATTTCCAGTTCCACGATCGGTGTCTGGAAATCGAGTGTTCCGTATACCGGCGAAAACACTCCATTGTCCACCATGCTCAATTCACCCACATCCATGAGTGGTGCTGCAATCGCTGGATGGCCTTCCTCTCCAGCAACCAGGGCATCCAGCTGGCTTGCCTGGATATCGGCCATGCTGGCCGCCGCCCGGGTACGACGTGAGCTGCCAATACGCCAACGCGGTCCACACCATCGTCGAATCGTATTATCTGAAATCAACATCAAGGCCGTCTCCTGCCCATCCCCCAGTGGATAGCGTTGCCGGAAGAACGTGTATTCAGACAACTTGCCCAGGGCCGTCCGCGTTCCCTGGTGCGTTTCTACCAGTCGCTGCAACTGGGCCAGGGAATTCGTGATCACAACGGTCTTACCGAGCGTGGCCACGTAACTACAGATCACCCGGTCCGGAGATCTCATCCCCTTGTAGGCAACACCCGCCAGTTCTCCCTCGACAACCTTGGCTGTCTCGTACTGTTGACCCCGCGTGGCAACCTGCGTGTCGATGAATTTCCGCACCACGACAGCACTCTTGGCTTCCAGGAGTACCGCCACATCGGCCCCGGTGCGCAGGTAAGGATCTGAGCCCGTCAGGGCCACGCTCTTAATCATCGTGGGCCCCAGCAGTCGAACTCCCGCATCCAGGGTCAGCCCCAGTTGCCGTTCATATCGTTCCTGGACCAGGGCCGTCTCTCCACGAGGTTCCGCCATGGTCAACAACGGTCCACCTTGCTCGGCCATTTCATCTGCCAGCGTGACAAGGGCCTTGAAACTGGGAAAAAAGATGACATGCTGATCCGCAGGAATGTGGGCTGCCAGGATGTCTCGCTGGGGATTTAAACCCTTGATTGCCGGTTCCCAGTCAAACTCCTCAACCGTGATTCCCTCGATCGATGCCAACGCGATGTTGGCTTCCGCCTCCTTGCTGGTCGCCAACTGGCGATCCAACTGAAGGTTCTCACTTAGCGCCCGCCCACCACTGAACAACGCATACGTATCCGTCACATCGTTGCCTCGGTTTCCAAAAAACCTTCGATTATTCTGAAGATCAGGAACCGATTGATCCAACTTATTGGCAGTCTGGAGTACCTGGTGTCGATACCACGCGCTCCCGGTCACACCACGCTGGAACAATTCCTGGTAGTGGGTCAGGCGAGCCTGGAGAAATGTTTTTCTCAGTTCCACTGATGCCAGGTCCTGCGACAAAATAAACTTCAGCTTGACGTACCCACTGTAATCCGTCTTGGGCCAGTAAAGCCAACCTGTCACATCCTTGGCTACGGTGGTATGGACGAGCAACCGAGCATTATCACGGGGTTGGCTCCTGATCCAGTGGTCCTCGAAACCCTGGATATAGGTTTCACCGGATGTTTCCAGGACCGCCCGCGGATGCATGGCCTCGACACGCCGCCAATCCACACCTCGCGTCCAACCTTCCCCCGGTCGAGCGGGTAATTTACCCTCGACAAATTTCAGTTCACCAACGTCGATCGAGTAGTAATGATCCTCTGCGACCGCAGAGGTTACCGAACCGAGCAGGAAAATAAACAATGTTATCAAAAACATTTGTTGCCGTACTAACATCTTTCGCTTCCCTTTTCAGAATGTTTATTCCAGCAGATTTTCCACTGGAAGATCTTTCTGGTTATATCAAAATCCAACCTTGTTTAATCGCAAAAGTCTAATAATTCCAAGAATACGAACGACCGCTCAGGCAATTTCGCGGCACCCTTCCGGTTGCCATGCGTCCGTATCAAGAGCTCTGCCCCGGAAAGCGGCTGGCCAACCTCCAGCCTGATCAATCGCCTGATCAATCCCGACCATCCGATCCATCGTTTCCAGGACGGCCAATACCAATCCTGCATACTGTTCTCTCTCGGCCTGCGTCAGTTGTCGACCACGACGATCGACCAACCATTTACGACATACCTGGTGCCCACCCACCTCGAATTCCCAGGCACCGGCCGAAACCGGGGAGAAATACTCGACAGGATTAATCCAGACACGATTCCTCTCATGGCGAGGAAAGGATGCAGCCACCTGGCCTTCCCCGGTCGCTGCTTTCCCCTGCAACGATTTTCCTTGCTCTTGCTCATGCAAGCGGACCGAGCCCGCGGATGGATCGCCACGCATCAGGTGCAACTGCACGAGTCGTTCTCCCTCGGCGACCAGCAAGCGAAATAGTTCTCGCCGACGTGGCAAAAAGACCCGCGGGAAATCGATCCTCAACCAGGGCGCATACCGCTGCCGATAACCACCGGAATGAAACTGGGCATAGACCATGTAAAACCAATCGAGAGGACCACAGGTCTGTTGCAGGTCACCTCGATTCCCAGGCAACCAACGCCATTGGTAAAGGTTTTCGAGGGAGCCAATCACTGAATCGCTGACGTTCGCCTGGGGCTGACCTGTTTCATCATGCATCGTGTAGAGTGGAAAAATGGATTCACTACCGCGATTGTCCGAACGGATCATTCCATCGAGACAGATACTATCGGTTACCCAGAAGAAGTTGCAGGGGCGTGAAGGCAGCATCTGCCGCCGGGCCACGATCGCCAGGTTGGGAAGTTCCACCATGTGTTTCATGACCGCCGTACGTGGCCAGTCAATCATCCAGGGGGCCCAGTAAATCGAACGACGGTCGAAAGGTCGATAAAAGCATCGCTGCAAACGGTTTTTCCACTCAGGGTCCGCAGCGACACGGGCCCGGGCGGCTGTCAGTTTCCAACCTCGCGTATCACCTGGGGGATATTTCGACGAGCGGCTGTTGGTAAAAAACTCTCGACGCAATTCTTCGTCGGTCACGTTGGCATCCCGAAATGACTCCAGGCGTTCCAGGATCTCGGCTTCACTAAAACCAACTACGAAACGATCGCGAGCAGTCACGGCGGCCGTGGTTCGTTCCTGCATCACGTCACACAGGGAAAACCCTGCCTGGTATTCATCCTGCAACTGGCAATCGTGAGGCAACAGGAAGTAATGGGGCGGTGCGGGCTCCAGGGTTTCATAGGACGACGTAACGCCTGTATCCAGGGCCGCTAGTTTCCGCGAGGCGGATCCCCACAGATCCCGATGTTCGACAACGGGATCTCGATTCGTTTCCTGGTCTCGAAAAAACAAGCCAACCGCAATTCCAGAACTAATGGGAAACACGTTTTGATCCACGGACCCATCAGGACTACATTCTTTCTTCTTCTGGTTCCCATGCAGGTCCAGGATCCTGATCCTGGTAAAGGTCTCGCAAAGTGCGTGTCTCAAACCACGAAAGCTGGGACCATCCAGGTAACCGTGATTGGTCACAAGTCCGACCATTCCGCAGCCGGCCTGTTCAACTTTCCAATGGCTGTACCGCAGGAATTTCACGTAATCATCCTGCAACCAGACCTTTCGCTCGCCCAGGGGTTCACCCTGGACCTGGTAGTAATTGGACAATGGCGTTTCCGGGCCTGTTGTCCCTGCCGGTGCCTGACCTCGCATCAGCCTTCCCATCCAGGGCACATCATTCATCGAGATTCCTGAGAATGGCGGATTACCGAGGACCACGTTAAACGGTCGCTCCAGCCGCAACTGTTCCAGGTAACGCAGGTAATCAGCCAGTTCCCCTGGTTCCTGGCAAACTCCCTCCAGGGGCTCGGCCATGGTATCCACGACGTGAAACTGCAAGTTACCTGGCTGGCGAAAAGCAAACCCCGTCTCAGCCAGTTTATGCATGATCACCCATTGACCCAACAAGGCTGCCGGCAACATTAATTCAAAACCGGTCAAGCGTGGTAACAGGCTGTCACACACATAGGTATTCCAACGCGTGTTTGCTTCTGCCGCATCCACATTCTCTTTACGCCAAGACGCCTGCATCGTCCCGGCAACCTTTTGAATCACTTCTACGAGGAAGACCCCGGTACCTGCTGCTGGATCAAGGATATCAATGCCTGGCCCCCCCCTGCCTGATCCTTCCTCTCCAGGAACCAGGCCCGTGGTCCCGGGAAATGTCTCCTGCACCTGTTGATCCACCACCTGGATCATCCAGCGAACCACGGGGACTGGCGTGTAGAAAACCCCGTGGCCTGTTCGACTGTCAGCATCATAGTCGGCCAGGAAATCCTCGAATGAAAGAGTATCCTTCCCGGTAAACTCCTGTTCCAGCGCCAGCTGTTCTGGTAAACGCCCTGTCTGCAACCACGTTTTCACCACGGGCAACTGGTAAATCTTCTGCCAAAAAGGATTCGCATTCTCCCGTAGCCACTGCCGGGCTTGTGGTGGCAAAGAGGCAGCACCCCGGGCTATCCGGTAAGCATCCATACAGACCAGCGCCTGGGCAATTTCTTCGATCACTCGCTGCAGGCTCCAGTCAGATCGCGTGACGGCCTGCAACCAGGTCCGCGCCGTCTCCCAGAGCGGTTGTTCTTGCTCCGTATCTGCTACCGTGCTAATGTGAGCAGAGAGGCGTCTGACAGCATCTGGCAAACATTGCGTAAGGCTTCCGGACATCGGCGTGTGGCCTTCGTTATGAACAGTTAGCTACTGGATTACACGTCTTTCAATGAATCACTGGAAGATCGCGATCATTGTGGCAGATCCGATGAATTGCGAGAAGTTTGAATTGAGGTGTTTCTCGGTCTCCTGGCCTGGTCTTCCTTTTTAATGAACGGACAGCAACCTCGTGAATCAACCCACCGAGAGCGCTCACGGGAAACCCCACGTGTTATTCCTGATGATCAAGGCCCTGCGGCCTCATCAATGGATCAAGAATATCCTGCTGGTCGTACCGCTGTTATTGGCCCATGAATTGGGTGACTCGGAAAAACTCCTCTCTTTACTGTTTGCCTTTATTGCCTTCAGCGCGATCGCGTCAGCCATGTACCTGGTGAATGACCTGGTCGACCTGCAGGCGGACCGAAGTCATCCCACCAAGCGACGGCGACCGATTGCTTCCGGTGACGTATCTGTGCTCCAAGCGCTGCTCATGACCGCAGGACTGGGCATCCTCGGCTTACTGTTAGCATTCCTGGCACTACCACGACCATTCGCACTGATGCTGGCACTCTACCTGGTGACCAGCGGCTGTTACTCCCTGTGGCTCAAGCGGCTGGCGATCATTGATGTGCTGGTATTGGCAGGACTCTATACACTGCGGATCCTGGCCGGTGGCACAGCCGTTGCCGTAGATGTCTCGGAATGGCTACTCGCCTTTTCGATGTTCCTGTTCACCTCGCTGGCCTTTGCCAAGCGTTACGTGGAATTAAATGCCCTGGACGAGAGTGCCGGTGATATCCTCGCCATGCGTCGTCGTGGTTACCGGCAAACCGACGTGGGAATCATTGAAACCATGGGGATGACTTCAGGTTATCTTGCCGTCCTGGTCCTGGCCCTCTACATCAACAGCAAGGAAATGCTGGACCTCTACCTCAATAACTGGGCACTCTGGATTATCTGTGTGCTATTATTGTACTGGTTGAGCCGATTGTGGTTACTGGCACAACGGAAGCAATTACCGGACGACCCGGTATTGTTTGCCATCAAGGATCGCACCAGTTGGTTCATTGCCATCCTGGTCGCAATGCTACTGGTCCTGGCTGCCAGCAAGATTCCCGGCCAGGTCGTTCCACGTGTTGAGTCCCACCTCCAGCCACGAGCTGCTCCGGACCCCGTTCCCAGGCAGGGCATAAAAGATCGTGAAATCGAATCCGCAAATCATCAGCGGCTGGGGTAATTTCCCCTGCCAGCCCTGCCATCTCAGTTCGCAACGTTACGAACACGAGATCGTAAAGGCCGTGCAGGATCCCGGCTTTACACAATACATCGCACGGGGACTTGGCCGTGCCTACGGGGATTCCGCACTCAATGAAAACCAGGCCGTGATGATCCAGACACGGCGCAATCGCTTCCTGGGATTCGATCCGCAAACCGGCATTCTTACCTGCGAAGCGGGTACCTCCTTTCACGAGATCCTGGAACATTTCCTGCCCCAGGGATGGACGCTGCCAACCACGCCAGGAACCCGGCATGTCACCGTTGGCGGAGCCATTGCTGCAGATGTCCATGGCAAGAACCATCACCGCGATGGATCCTTTGGCAATTATGTGAGCGGATTTCGCCTGCTTACCGGAAAGGATGAAATTCTTACCTGTACGCCCACGGAGCATACCGATGTGTTCTGGGCCACGATCGGTGGTATGGGACTGACCGGTATCATCCTGGATGCCCAGATTCGCCTGCAACCGACGTCCAGCGCCTATTTCCAGGTAACCTATCGTCGCACCTCGCACCTCGCCGATACGCTCAACGTCTTCCAGGAAACGGACTCGGACTATCGTTACAGCGTGGCCTGGATTGACGGACTGGCCCGCGGGAAAACGCTCGGGCGCTCCATCGTGATGCTCGCCAATGATACCCAACCCGGCGAGCTCCCCCGTTCACTGGCGAAACATCCGCTGCAACTGCCCAGGAAACGGACTGCCCAGGTCCCCTGCAATCTACCTGGATTTACCCTCAATCCAATCAGCGTGCGAATGCTGAACCAAGCTTACTACAACCTTCATCGTGACAGCCAAAAATGGGTGGACATGGATTCCTTCTTTTATCCACTGGACCGGGTTCACCACTGGAATCGCGCCTACGGGCGACGTGGTTTCATCCAGTACCAGGCACTTTTCCCTCACCAGTCCTCCCTGGCGGGACTTACTGAAATGCTGGAACGCATTACCCTTTCGCGACGCGCATCATTCCTGGCCGTGCTAAAGCAATGTGGACCTGCCAACCCCGGACCACTCTCTTACCTGTACCCAGGCCACACCCTGGCCCTGGATTTCCCCCACACCGGCGATGACCTGAACCACCTGATCGCTGACCTGGATCGTATCCTGTTGAAATATAGCGGCCGACTCTACCTCGCCAAGGATGCCATGATGGATGCAAGTACCTTTGGCTCCATGTATCCACGGCTGGCGGAATTCCAGGCAGTGAAGGCCCGCATCGATCCGGAAAACCGTTTTGGTTCATCCCAGGCACGCCGCCTGGGAATCGTACCGGCATAACCAGGACTCCTTCGTTCTCCCCGGCAATTAACGGCATGGCAACATCGACTGAACCCATAACACCGATCCAGGAACCTCGCACAACTGGCTGGTTCCTGACCAGCCTGTTGCTGGCCACGCTGGCAACCTGGTACGCCTATGCCCAGGTAGATCGACCCTTGACGGGCATTGATGACGCCAACATCTTTCTCACCTACGGACAGCACCTGTCACGAGGTAACGGATTCGTCTACTACGCCGGAGGGGAACGCGTGGAAGGCTTCACTTCCCTCCTCTGGACCCTCGTTGGCAGCCTCTGTTTTCTCCTCACTGATCATCCCGAAACCCTTTTGTTGGGTATTAACATCGCCCTGGTGGGAACCACGCTATGGCTGGTCATTCGATTCCTGCAAATGCAAATTCCAAGAACCGCGCCAACGGACCCTCAAGCCAGTCTACTGGTACCAGCCGTCCTGACCTGGGGATGGTGCCTGTTGAATCCCAAGTTTGTCATCTGGACCACGGTTACCCTCATGGATAGTGGACTCTGGTGTTTTGCCTTTACGGCAGGAACCCTGGCCTTTGCCCGGGAAGCATCCAGACCACAACGCCGCACACCATCATCCAGCTGGATACTTTGCAGTTACCTGGCCCTGGCCCTGCTAACGCGACCGGAAGCCATGTTGATTGGCCTGGTGTGGCTGCTTTGCCTATTCATCGGACGACTTGCCAATCCGCGACCAGGTTCCCGAAACCCGGTGTTACAAGCCCTCCGGGAATGTCGTGCTCCAGCCCTGGGCTACCTGTTGATACTGGTCTGCTTGACCTGTTTTCGTCTTATCTACTTTGGCTACCCATTACCTAACACCTACTATGCCAAGGTCTCTCCCAGCCTGCTTTACAACCTGAAACTGGGACTTGGTTACCTGCGAGGATTCTTCCTGGATCAATGGTGGGCTGGTCCTGCCTGCCTGGTGATGGGACTGCTCACGATGCGGCTGCTCATCAACACTTTTCGGCGAAAACCTGCTTTGGAAGGACAACCGGTTCCTCATGCTTACCTGGAACATGGCCTGGTCGCCCTGGCCACATGCGCCGTCATCGCTACCCCGGTACTGGCAGGTGGAGATCATTTCAACCTCTACCGTTTCTTCCAGACCGGCTGGCCACTCCTGCTGATCGCCGGGATCCTACCTCTCTACACGTGGGGAGTTGGCCAGTTATCCAGTGCGCCGAAGTGGCTGGCCAACGCGCTGGTGATCCTGCTGCTGGTAACGTTTTGCACCTTGCAACGTCCCTGGTGGAACCAGATTGGTCCCGAGATCCAGGTTGAGTTTGATTTTGCCCGCGGAGGTCGTCAGCTTGGCGAACGGTTGAACACCCTGTTTCCTGCCGATCAGCAAGTCTCCCTGGGCGTGATCACGGCGGGTGGAGTGGGATTCACTTACCAGGGCCCGCTGCTGGACCTGATGGGACTGAACAATGTCTCCATGGGACACTCTTCCGGAGATCGCAAGGGAAACAAGAACCATGCAGCATTCCATCCAAATGTCTTTTTCAAGCTGAATCCTGACCTGGTCGATCCTCGGTTCGTAGCCATCCGGAACGCACCAAAAGTTCGTGCCGACCTGGTCCCGGCGCCCGGCAGTTTCTGGGATGGCGCCTTGCAACAGGTCCACCAGGAGCAACGATTCCTAAAAGCGTATCGCCCCATCGTGATTCGTGCCCCAGGAGATCGTGACGGAGAAGCCCGGTTGATTTCCTGCTGGTGCAAGCCGGAAATCATTGCCCGGTTGATGCGAGAAGGGATCCCGGTCCAGGTGCTGCCGGATTCCGACGATTAACCAGAACCGCTTACTTGTTCAGGGCCACGGAAACCGGTTTGCGCGAGTCACGGTTAAAAATCAGCGTTTTCCGTTTTTTCCCATCTCGAAAACGAACGGTATTCACCTGGTCCGGAAGAATTTCCAGGAAAATTCGATTCAGCAGTTTCAGGTTTTCAATCCCTTGCGGCCGCGGGATTTCGAAGTACAACCAGGCTTCTTTTGACGAGACTTCTTTACCGATCCAGCGGATCGTCGCTGGTTTTTCTGGCTGGGGTACGACCAGTAACACCTCGGCCAGGTATTGCTGAATCAACACATCCACGCCCTTGGTCGTTTCAAGATCAACACGACGCTTGGCCCGGGTCCTGAGCACACGCTCCAGGTCCTCGGGTTGGACACGCAGGGCAACCTCCAGCACCTTCTTCTTCGCATTCCAGTCCACTTCCGTATAGGTGGCATGAAACGGGTGTGCCTGCAAGGTCGCACTGGTCGTGAGCACAACCAGCAGACCCAGAATCATTGGCAGGGGTCGACAGTTCATCATGAGTAGCTTCCCTAGGGTTTCGGTTTAGTTTTACCTTCTTTTTTAGCTGGTTCCGCGTTTTCTTTTTTGGGTTTGTCCGCTGGTTTTTTTGGCATGGGCTTGGCCTGGGATGCCTTCAGGGGATTGTTTCCGGGTTGCTTACGTTCCTTGAAGACCTGGAATCGAGATTTCAACACCTGGCGTGGAAAGTAGTTGTTTTCCAGGTTGGTATCCGCCGTCTCCAGGTTCGGGTCCAGGATAATCTTCTTGATCGTCCGGGGGGTAATGACCAGCTTGGAGACCTGTTGATTGTTACGTCTCCAGATCTCGGCGGGCATGCGAATCTGTTCCTTGTGCCCATCCTCGTATTCGATTCCAAAAATCACGGGCATCACCAGGCCACCCAGGTTCTTCAGGTCGACCACGTAAAAATTATGTGACTGTTCCAACACTTTTTTATCGCGATCGTTCAGTCCCTTGAGAAACCGCTGGTACGCTTTACGATCCTGTTCGGTCACGTCCAGCTCGTCAT
>JAZADA010000419.1:0-2919 GCA_036124135.1 Planctomycetota bacterium
TGTACCTGAGGCAAAAGACGCATCTTCCGGTCGTGGTGGATCCAAGCCATGGAACGGGCCTTACGGCATTGGTTCCAGACATGGCGGCAGCGAGCGTGGCTGCAGGCACCGATGGCTTGATCCTCGAAGTCCATCCGAATCCGGAGGAAGCCATGAGTGACGGATACCAGTCCTTGAACTTCGAACAGTTCGAGATGACGATGGAGAAATGTCGTTGTATCGCCACGGCCATGGGGAAACAGCTAGGTAGCTGAAAGTGCGTGGAGTGGCAGTCGTGGGGCCCGGAATGGGGGCTTGTTACCCGGCGGTCAGCAGGTAGGTAAGCTTGCGGTGGTTTGCCTGCGACTCTCGAATGATCAGGTACTTGCTGACGGGGTCCACGAGAATTACCTGGTTCGCTTGATCCGCCGTAAATCGCTGGGCGCCAAGTTTCTTCTGGATGAGCTCGATGAGTTGTTCCGCGGAGCGATTCTTGGGCAGTAGATGGCCGGCGGGATAGAATTCGATTTCGCGACGTTCCTGTTCGGCTGCAGTGGAGGTGATTTCGATCGTGTCGTGGCCAAGGACGCGAGTAGTCAGGTCCATCGGAGTCAGTAGGATATCAAGTGCCTGCTGTAAGGCTTCGTTGTCAGTGACCAGGGTCGCATTCGAGCGTGTCGACCAGCCAGCCTCTCGCAGCGTACGACCATTGAAGATGACCTTGATGTCCAGGTCCTTGGCCAGCTGGGACAATAGTTCATTGATGGGTGCCTGGCGACTGTAATTGATACTGACAGTTTTCCGCAAGAGTTTCTCGGCTTGCTGCACTCTTGGAGTCAGGGAGATCGCTGCGGAGTGTTTGTCCGGTGGAGACTCAGGTTTGATGTTACGGGCCATCCGTAATCGTGTGAGCAATTGAAGGACGTCGAATTGAACCGCCGGCAGGTGGTGCACCACCAGGTTGTTCTCTTGCAGTTGCACTTTGTAGCTGCTGTTTTCTGTGTTCCAACTGGCCGGGGCGATCAAGGTTTGTACCCAAAGCACCAGGTCAATGTCTGGTTGCCCAGTTGCATTGACGGTTGCCAGGTCCCCGATCGGATAGGAGACTTCCTGCAAGTCTTGGTCGCCAGGTGCTGGGTAGCCAATGGTCAGAGACTGGCTGGCTGTGATAATTCCCAGGCCGTGAGGCGTTAAAACGGTTTCTAGTAATTGTCGGACACTGGTTTCTTTCTGATCAATCTGGACCGGCAGGGTCAGGGTTACGTTTTTACTGGCCAGCGCTTCGGAATCGATTTCAATAGGTAATCCGCTGAGGGACGAAATGTCAGCGAGGAAAGCATGCAGGGGTACCGGATCGTCCAGGGTGAATTCGGCAATCGGAAAGTCCAGGCAGTCTCGCACATTCACACGACGCAGAGGAGGTCGAGCTAATTTCACGGTAGGCACGATGTTTTGCGAGCTCGGTCGATCGTTGGCTGGATCATCAAACGGGGTGTTTGATAATAGAGGTGAAAATTCCTGGAGCAGTTGCGATAACTCGGCGGCTTCTGCCTGCTGCTCAGCTTCAGAAATCGGTTCCGGGATCAGGCCAGGCGGATTATCCGGGGAAGGATTTTCGGCCAGGGGAGCATCCGGGTCCTTTTCTTTTTTGGGAGGTGCTTCCTCGACGGGGTCTTGGGGATCCGGTTGGATCACGGGTTCTTTGCCAGCTGTTTCTTGAGGGGAAGGTGTATCTTCGACGGGGTTGCCTTGCGAGTTGGGCTGTTGATCAACCTCCTGTTTGCCTGGTACCGCGGTGACGGCGGGTTCCTGTGGAGTGCCGCTTGTCAGAACGTAGATGATCCCACCTGCGGCCAGGATGCTGATCGTGACCAGGAATCCCATGAGTAGGCGTTGCTTTACTTGTCGGCTTGCCGCTGATGTCCAGTCATCCGTAGGGAGAATTGGATTCGTGTCGGTATGATCGGCTAGCGGTGTTTCCGGAGACCCTTCACCTTCCCAGGCCTGTGGAGCCGCAGGTGGCTGAGTGGACGGGCTTGCTGCTCCCCTTTTTTCTTCGAGTAACTGGTTGATGTCCGCAGAATCGTAGTGATCAACGGTCTCGGCATGGCTATCCGAGATATTGGCCGGTTCTGATACGGGAGGTGGTTCAGTATGGGGTGTGGTATCCGCAGCGGGACCTGTTGATTGCCCAGGTTCCTGGGGAACAGCCACCATGCTGCTGCACTTGGGGCATTGAAGGATCTGCCCCAGGGCCGCTTTATTGCGCACGGTGAGTCGGGCCTGGCAGGTCGTGCAAACGATGGATAATGGGAGCATCGATGCCTCAAGTGCGACAGGAAACCTGGGAATGCGAACGTAGACCTTCAGTCTTTATCGTCTGAAATCAGCGGATGACTTCTAGGTAAACAGCGTGTATCGGTGTAACCATAGTTTTTTTAGCGTTTAACCGGCAGCCTATTTCGGTTGAAAGGGCTTGGGCAGCACGTATTTTTCTTCTTCCGCATCCTTGCGGGTCGTGACCAGGATAATGCGGTTTCCTGCCTTGTCCGGGTCATCGGCCACGACCCAGATGAGTTTTTGGGCTGCTTCGCTCGGATCCTTGACGGAGGGATCGGGGTTTGCCTTGGATGCAATACCAGTCAGGATGTCGGCTAACGGTTTGTCCTTGGCAGCGAAATCACGAACGGCCTGGTTTCGCGTAATTCCTTCCAGCTTAAGCTCTGGGCCAATAACCTTGATATTGAATTCAAACGGCAGTGCAGGAAATGTTCCTCGTACGTCATCTACGATATCCTTGATCGCGAATTCGAGGTCTTGCTGGGGGATATCCACGGTGAATTTTTGCTGCAGCAATTCATCGATCGTCTTGGGGCCGGTGTCCGTGGGGGTAGCGGCCACAGGACCTGCGCCAGGTGTCGAGGAGAGGCAAAGTTCTCC
>JAZADA010000420.1:0-6002 GCA_036124135.1 Planctomycetota bacterium
CCATCACGACATTCGATTCGACCACTTTACGCGCCTGGCTGAGGTCTTCACCAGTCTTTTGCATGTAGAGTCGAATCGCGTGTACCTTATCACCAGCCGCCTTGGAAAGGCATTCACGGGCGATATCGCAGGGAGCTTCCTGGTGGTCTGCCATCCCCAGGACGGCCTTGGAAATAACCCAACTGTCCCGAGGGCGTCGAGTAACGCGGATCACCTCGTCCGCTGGATAGGTATCTTCGATTAATGCTCGAGCGGCATTTTCATCCTCTAACCACGCAATCAGAAAATGGGCGTTCGTTTCAACTTCATAAAGTGCCATACGTAAGTACTCCTAAGCAATCCATTTTCCATAAGAGACGATACAGCAGGCGGAAGTTCTGGTATCGGCTTGCCGCCACGACCGATCACCCGCATACTGGATACCGTAGCATCTCACGAGCAAACCAACTTGGCAAGTCCTCCATGTCGGAACAACCATTAGCCACACCATCGCCTCCACCAGCCAACCCACCGGCTGCTCCCACGGCTACCAGTCGACTCCTGGTCCTACTCGCTGCCACGATCGTACTGGGCCCCGTGATCAGCAAGGAATATCCCCACGAAATAGCCCGTTGGCATCATGCTGCGGCACGGCAACTGTGGCTGGATGGGCGTCGGGAAGTCGCCCTGGATTCCATGGGTACGGCACTTTCCTGGGATCCATCAAACGTGGATATCCTGGCTAGCCGAGCCCAATGGCTGGGTGAAATTGAGAATCACGAGAAAAGTCTTGCGGACTGGAACCTGGCCATTCGCCTGCAACCGGACCGCGTGATCTTCTACCAGCAACGCTGTGATACCTACCTGCACCTGAAGCAATCGGACCGGGTACTCGAGGATTGGAAAACGATCATGCGACTGTATCGCGAAGAGGGATTCCCCGGGGCCCACGATCTGCAGCAGCGGTTCAACATCTACAATAACCATGCCTACCAGTTGGGCGTTGCTAATATTCAAACTGCGAAAGCGCTGGAGGACGCCAACCGAGCGATTCGTGTCCTGGGCGGTGATGCTGCCATGCTCGATATCCATGGGTTTTCGCAGTACCTGCAGGCCTACGAACTGTACCTGGAAGACCAGCTTGCAACAGCACTCATCCGAGCCAACCTGGCTATTACCTGGTCTGAAAAATCCTGGCTCCAATGGCAACGCACTTCGGACCCGCGCTGGGAACCGGAAACCATCAAGCGGCACCGGCAGCGAACCCTTGATTTCCAGCGTTACCGCGCCACGATTTACTTGCTGCGTAGCCAGATTCATGAGCAACTCGGACACGCAACCATTCGCCAGCAGGACCTCGAACAAATCCAGGCCCTTGGCTTCACCCCCGACAAGCTGGAACTTCCGTTCGCCGAGCACGACAACCCGCTGCAACCCCTGCTGGAACTACGAACCTTGCTGGACAGCAAGAACAAGTATGTTGATGCTCGTTCGATGATCCTGGATACGCGAGGATTTATTCTTTGGCGCCAGGAACAACACCAGGCAGCACTCTGGGACCTCGAATTAGCGGTCCACTTTGCCACGGCTCAGCACCGGATATCGGTCGATTTCTTAGAACATCAGAAGGAGATCGCAGTCGATTTAAGGCCGCTGGAACAGGAATTGAGATCGATCCATAAGAACTTGGCGGTCATCCTCTACCACCGTTCACTGGCTTACCAGGCGCTACAACAACCGCTCAAAGCGAGCCAGGACCGTAAACGGATACAGGAGCTGGGTTACGAAGTTTCGCCCCACTTGTTCTGAGCAGGGCTTGTCGAATACGCTGCTAATAGTATAATTTGCACCGTCTTTTAACGAAGACAGGTTGGGGCCGTAGCTCAATTGGTTAGAGTACCGGACTGTCGATCCGGTGGTTGGGGGTTCGAGTCCCCTCGGCCTCGCTACAAAACCCCGTTCATCCTCGGATGAACGGGGTTTTTTCGTAGGCACATCGAAAAAACGTTGCCCGGCTGATGATCTGCGCTATGGATAAAGGGTTTTTTGATCAATTGGCAGATCATCTGCTTGTTCTGATGATCTGCAGTCGTAAAGATATGCTTCATGAATACGGCCCTGTGAACCGACGATCCGTGACGCCTTACTCGAGAACCTTCAAATCATGTCCAATTCGCTGGCTCTACTGCTGCAATCCGGAAATCCCTTGATTGCCCTCGAAACCATGGACGAATCCAGGGCATTGGAATACGTTTACGAGGTTGCCGAGAAATTAGACCTGCCCGTTCTGCAATGGTCCATGACCGATGGGCTCCGCCGTTATCGAAAAGGCGTGGTCTATGACAGCCTGCCGGAAACAACAAAAATAAGCGACGCGCTGGCCCATATCCAGAAAGAAGATCGTCGACAACTGTATGTTTTCCTGGATAGTGGGGCACATTGTAATGATGCAATCGTCTACCGCCGAGTACGCGATCTCCTGCCTGCCTGTCGGGAATTGCGATCCAGTATCCTGCTGATCGAATCACGCCCCTTACCGGAACCGATACGTCGTTTCACCGTCCGTTATGATCTCGGCTGGCCTTCCGCTACCGAACTCGAAGATTGCATCCGCAATACCGTGAAACGGATCCGCGACGAGAACCAGCAAAAAATAAATATCACGTTAAAGAAGAGTGATCTGGAGCACCTGGTTCTCTGCCTGCGGGGGCTGAGTTGCAACGAAGCAGAACGTGTCGTGGCATCCGCCATCTACGATGATTTTGCGCTTACTGCCGAGGATCTTCCCAGGCTGATTGAATCAAAGCGAACCCTGCTGGGATCGGCCGGATGCCTGGAGTCTATCTCGGTCGATTTTGACCCCGAGGATGTCGGGGGGCTTCGTCACCTGAAACAGTGGCTGAGCAAACGGCGGGGCGGTTTTACCGCGCAAGCTCGCAAATACGGATTGGAATCTCCTCGTGGTGTCCTCATGCTCGGTGTCCCCGGTTGTGGAAAAAGCCTCTGCGCGAAAGTCGTCGCGGCCGAATGGAAAATGCCATTACTGCGACTGGACCCCGGCGTCCTCTACCAGAAATTCATCGGGGAAAGTGAAAGCCAACTGCGCCAGGCGTTGGCACAAGCCGAAGCCATGGCACCGATCATATTATGGATTGACGAAATCGAGAAAGCATTTGCTTCGGCATCCAGTTCGACAGCAGACGGTGGACTTTCGAAACGTATGTTTGGCTCCTTGCTAACCTGGATGCAGGATCATCGTCATCCTATTTTCATCATCGCCACGGCCAACGACATCTCCTCGTTACCACCGGAACTCATGAGAAAAGGGCGCTTTGATGAGGTCTTCTTCATTGATGTCCCTTCACCTGCAGCACGCAAGCGGATCCTGGAGATTCACCTGGCACGTCGAAAACGGGACCCTGACGATTTCGATCTTGATAGGCTGGTAGACATCACCGATCAATTCACCGGAGCCGAACTGGAACAAGTCGTCGTCTCCGGCCTCTTTAACGCCTTCACCGAAAAAGTCGATCTCTCCAGCGACCACTTGGCTGCCGCTATCCGAGAAACCCGTCCCCTGGCGATCCTGATGGCCGAAGACATTCAACATCTTCGCAACTGGGCCTCAGACCGTTGTGTTGACGCTGACTGACAGCCATTTCCGGGGCCGGATTCCACAGCAATTACAGGCATTTACCGGTCGAATTTGCGCCATTCCACGTCCCTTGCTCCAGTTTCAGCTGATTTGCGTTCTCAATTTTCTTCTAAATCAGTACAATACTGCCCAATTCCGCCCGCACTGCCTGAGTAAAAACGGTGGGACTCAGGTTTAGCAGCCATTTCTTGTAAGACTAAATAACTGGCTTCATGGATCTATTCTTACCTATTCTCGTCTTTGGCATCGTGGTCCTTGCAGCCGATCGCATTGGCAAGCTGGGCTCGATTATCCACCTTCCACTGATTACCGGTTTTCTTCTGGCAGGTATCCTGGTCGGGCCGTATGGGCTGGTCATCGTGACCAAGGAAACCCTGGGCAACCTGAATTTCATTAACCACCTGGCCCTGGCTGTGATTGCCATGGCGGCCGGAAACGAACTGGTACTCAAGGAATTTCGCAGTCGCTTTCGCAGTATCGCCTGGGTCACGATTGCCCAGGCCATCACCACGCTTACACTGGGCACGATCGCCACGTTCCTTTTATCAAGCAGCATTCCCTTCACACAGGAACTCTCCCCGCAGGTGCGACTGGCCATTTCCCTGCTGGTCGGAGTCATCCTGGTTGCGCGTTCACCTTCATCTGCTATCGCGATCATTAATGAACTGCGTGCCAAGGGTCCCTTTACCCAGACAGTACTGGGCGTCACGGTGGTCATGGACGTGGCGGTAATCGTACTGTTTGCGATCGGATCAGAATTCGCGCATGCCATCAACTCCAATCTGCCATTCAGCATTACCTTTGCCGGCCTACTGCTGCTCGAGATTACTCTCTCCATCCTTGGTGGTTGCGTTCTCTGGAAATTCGTTGCCTTCATCATTCCACGCTCTCTACCTCGACCCGTTAAATCCATTATCCTCCTGGCGGCTGGCATGAGCGTTTTTGTTTGCAGCGACCTGCTGCGTGAATATAGTCACGAGCATTGGACCTTCGAACTTTTCCTGGAACCGTTGCTACTGTGCATGATCGCCGGGCTTCTCGTCAGCAACACGAGTCCACACCGGGTGGAATTCAACCGGATCCTTCACCAGATGGGGCCACCTGTCTACCTGGCCTTTTTCACACTCACCGGGATTTCAATCGAACTGGACGTCCTGGCCGAGATGTGGCCCCTCGCGTTAATCCTGTTCGCCGTGCGGTTGGCCGGTATTTTCCTGGGCACTTATGCCGGAAGCTTCATCGTTGGCGACCCGCCAAAGCATCGAGCTATTGGCTGGATGAGTTATGTAACGCAAGCAGGTATAGGGATCGCCCTGGCACTCGAAATCAAATCCGAATTCGAAGGCTGGGGATCACAACTGGCAACCTTACTCATTGCCGTCATCGTCTTGAATCAGCTTATTGGTCCCCCCCTGATGAAATGGTCGCTGCTGATTACCGGGGAGGGACGCACGCGAGCCAACACGCCAGCCTTCGATGGTGCAATGGATGCCGTTATTTTCGGCACGGCTGCAGGGCAATCCTGGATGCTGGCTCATCGCCTGGAATCACATGGATGGAAAGTGAAACTGGCGGTCCTTGACGACCACACCCCGCCTAAAGACGTGGATTCCGAAATCGAGGTCATTCGCCTGAAAGATCTTTCCAAGGAATCTTTTGAAGTGCTTGAACTTGTCCACGCGGACGCTCTCATTGCGCTGCTTACCGACGACCAGAACCTGCAAATATGCCAGCTAAACTATGACCAGTATGGTATTGAACGCATGCTTGTGAAGCTGGACGATGCTACCACGGACATGAAGCCCTTCCAGGAACTGGATGCCCTGGTCGTGAATCCCAGGAATGCCATGGTGAGATTACTAGAACATTTCGTGTTGTCCCCGACAGGAACATCCATGTTGCTGGGCATGGAACCAGACCAGGACGTCCTCGAAATTGAATTACGCGATCCCGCGCTGCATGGTCTCTTTATCCGCGATCTAAAAATACCCCTGGATCTGCTGGTACTCTCCGTGACACGCGATGGAAAAGTCATCATCACGCATGGTTTCAACCGCCTGCGAATCGGCGACCATCTGACCGTCGTAGGCCCCCCGCAAAGCCTCTCTGAAGCAGAGTTCTACTTCAGCGACTCTCAAGGCGCTGCCAAGGCCGGAGACGGGAAGTGACAGGGAGTTTGCGTTCGTGAACGATATTCCCCCTGGCCCTCAGTGATCTCGATAAACTGATCCAGTGGTATCTCTCGAAACACCTGCGTTTGATCACTGGTCGGCCAATAAACCTCCAGTTTCAGTATGCGTGTTGCTTTCCCCAGGCCGACGTGCTGACGTAGTGGATTACCACCGAAGCTACCTCCACTGTTGACCCA
>JAZADA010000421.1:0-8064 GCA_036124135.1 Planctomycetota bacterium
TTCCTGCTGCATCTGACGAACGAGGGCGACCTACAGCTGGATTTGCAGGATGAGATCGTGCAGGGAACCCTGGCAACGCACGGGGGAGAGGTGGTTCATTCCCGCCTGAGGGAATTGTTGGAATTGCCGTCGCTCGATCCACCGGTCGTTGAGGCAGAACCAGAACCAGTTGATAGTGGCGAGAGTAGACAGGAAACCGGCGAGGAGTCGGAAGACGTGGGCGACGAAGCGGCGGACACTGATGAACAGGGAGAATCATGATGAACAGGTGCTCGCCAGCCAGTTTTCGAAAAATACTTTACCTTGGCACCTGCCTGGTGTTGATGGGATTGCTGATCGGTCCACGGCCGGGTCGAAATGAATTGCAGGGCCAGGACCAGGATCCCACCGCCAGCAATCAGGATGAATCCCGTTCCGACAACGATGAACCCGCCAGCGATATGCCGGGTGACGGTGATGATCCTGACGTGGATGCTTCCAGCCAGGACGATCAACAAGAGGTGGCGGATCCCATATCGGTGCTCGAGGAAGACGAGGATCCATCGGCCGGAGGGGCCCTGCAGGGTCGGGGACGATTGGCTGCCCTGACGATTTTCGTGCTGGCGATTTTCGTTGGCTTTGAAGTGATCACGAAGGTACCGCCAACACTGCATACACCGTTGATGTCGGGATCGAATGCGATCAGTGGCATTGCCGTGGTAGGAGCTATCGTCGTGGCAGGTCAGGTGGGCGTGACTTCTTCCTGGTTAGGCATGATGGCCATTACGCTGGCAACGGTTAACGTCGTAGGCGGGTTCCTGGTAACCCATCGGATGTTGGCAATGTTCAGGAAACGTTAAGAACACTAATCGGTACAAGGACAGGTCCTGTGGAACTGGCACTGGTCAAGCTCGCATATATCATCGCGGCCGTTTTTTTTATCTTCGGCCTGAAATTCATGGCGCATCCGCGCACGGCGGTACGTGGTAATCTTTTCGGCGCGATCGGCATGGCGATCGCCATCATTGCCGCGATCGTCGAGGTCAGCCAACTGCCGGAGAACCACTACGGTTTTATCCTGGCTGGCTGCTTGTTGGGCACGGGGCTGGGTATCTACCTGGCAGTAACCGTGCAGATGACTTCCATGCCTCAACTCGTTGCACTCTTTAATGCCCTGGGTGGCCTGGCATCCGTCTTCGTTGCCGGAGGAGCCCTGGCCCTGGGTAATGTCGAAACCTGGGACGCCCTGTTGGCCAGTGGTGTTTCCGGCTTGATTGGTGCAGTGACATTTTCAGGTAGCATGCTGGCGGCTGGCAAATTACAGGAATTGCCGGCTTTTCGGCAACCTATCCCGGTTCCAGGTCGTCACGTGATTGCGTTCGCGGTCGTGGCGTTGTTGATCCTTTGCCTGTTCCTGATGACTGCCAGGGAAGGTTACCTGTGGCTTTATCTTCCGATTGCGTTGTTGTCACTAGGCCTGGGTTTCCTGCTGGTGAATCCCATTGGTGGAGCGGATATGCCGGTCGTGATTGCCCTGTTTAACTCCTATTCCGGACTGGCTGCCACGGCAACCGGTTTCGTGATCGATAACGATGTGCTGATCATTTCCGGCTCCCTGGTAGGTGCATCGGGACTTATCCTGACACAGTTAATGTGCAAGGCAATGAACCGGTCCCTGGGTAATGTCCTGTTTGGTGTGATGCAGGCTGGGGCCGGGGATGAGGATGTGGATGAGATTTATGCCAACGTGCGCAGTACGAGTGCTGATGACGTGGCTATGATTCTTGATTCCGCTCAACGGGTAGTCGTGGTTCCCGGCTACGGGCTGGCAGTTGCACAAGCACAACATGCCGTGCGTGACCTGGGTAAGTTGCTGGAGGCTGCGGATGTATCCGTGGAATATGGTATTCATCCTGTAGCTGGTCGCATGCCTGGCCATATGAATGTACTACTGGCCGAGGCAGATATCGATTACGACAAGCTCAAGGAACTGGACCACATTAATCCGACGATGGAAACGGTGGATGTGGCGATCGTGATCGGGGCCAATGACGTGGTCAATCCCGTGGCCCAGACGGATCCGGATTCTCCGATTGCCGGGATGCCGATTATCGAGGTGAGCAAGGCCCGTACCGTGATCGTGATTAAACGAAGCCTGAGTCCAGGGTTTGCAGGGATTGCGAATCCGTTGTTCGCCGCAGAGAACACGCTGATGTTGTTTGGTGATGGGCAGGAAGCGGTCCTGGCGATTGTCTCTGCCATCAAGGATAACTAGCAATGGTGTCAGGGTTGGGCTGCTGCGTTCTTTTTTAACTGCTGGTACTTCTGCTGGTATTTGCGCCACAGCCGCTTGTGGCGATCATTCAATGCCACGCGTCGCCCCTGGATAAAGGCTTGCTCCACCAGGGTCGTGGTTTCCAGGGGGTTTCCAGTGGTGATGATCAATGTTGCATCCTTGCCAGCTTGCAAGGAACCCACCTGCTGGTCGACCCCGAGGATCTCGGCAGGGGACAATGTAATGGCCTTCAGTGCTTCGTCCTCGGGCAAACCAAAAGCAGCGGCCACGGCAGCATGGTAAGGAAGATTCCGCACGTTGGCAGCTCCGAAACGCCCGAACGAGGAGATGCAGAACTTGATTCCTTGTTGCCGAAGGCGTTCAGGCAGGGTGTAGGCATCGTCGTAGAAATCATGCCGTCGTCGAGGTAATTGGTAGACGCCGCCGATGATGACGGGAATCTTTTGTTGCTTCAAGAGCGGAGCACACCGTGGAGCATCGTAACCGCCAAAGAGAATCATCTTGAGATTGCGTTTGTTGGCAAATGCGACGGCGGCCTGGATCTGTTGGATCTCGTTGGCCTGTACGATGATGGGCTGTTTGCCGGTCAGCACAGGAATCATGGCTTCCCATCGCGAATCCTTTGCCTGGTCTTTTACCTTGGCCAGTCGAGCCTGCCGGTACGCTTCTGCCTGGTCGAAGGTTTCGTGCAGAGTCTTGAGTGATTTTTCACGGGACTCGATTTGTTGCTTGGCAGACTTTTCTACCCACCAGTCGCTGACGGCTGCCATGTTGGGCCATTTGACGATCATGCCGACAGCCGGTTTCAAGGTCATGTTTTCCCAGGTCCAGCCATCTAGCTGCATGACCGCTGCCTGGCCGGAAATCGTACCACCTGTGGGAGCGGTCAGCACGAGCAGGACGCCGTTGCTGCGCGTGACCGGGATCAATTCACTATCCGGATTGACTGCCACCTGGGCCTTCACGTTCGGATTGACGGTACCCGTCTCCGCTTCGTCCACGGATGCCCGCACGGCCTTTACTTCCACCAGCCCGGTGTTCGTCATAGCGTCGAATAGCGAGGGATAAACATGCTTTCCCTTGATGTTGATGACCTGGCTGTTTGCGGGAACCGGGATGTCTTTCCCCAGTCGGACGATGCGACCCTTATCAAACAGCAGGGTACCGTTGTGAATCACCGGTCCACTGACCGGGTGAATGGTACCGCCGACCAGTGCAATTGGTTTTTCCTGCGGTGCACCCGGAATCTCGGGGTTAGCCAGCAAGCAGGCCGGCCATCCTCCCAGGATCAAGGTGGCCAGGATACACCAGGTAATGTTGCGAATAAGTAAGTTCATGATAATAAGCCCTCGGGCAGTGAATTGGTTAGCTTGGAGTTTTAGTGATCGTGGCCGTGACCATGCGTGCAGAAAAGGTCTTCGCGAGGCCACAGTTCTGATTCGGGTGTCTTGCCTTCCCCGGGTGCCAACATGGTTTCCCCGGAGGCCAGGATCTTCTGGATTAACACGGACCGCATTTGCTGTGACTGGACTCGTTGTTGCAGGTCTGCCGCACGATCAAAATACTTGCGACCGTCGATCCAGGTTTGTTCGCATCGAGACAGGATCGACAAGGGAGATCCGCTCCAGACTACGATGTCTGCATCCTTCTTGACTTCAATGGAGCCGACACGACTGTCAATCCTCAGTTGTCGAGCTGGATTAAGTGTTACGAACTTCAATGCCTCTTCCGGAGAAACACCACCATACTTGACCGCCTTGGCGGCCTCGTGGTTCAAATGCCGTGCCAGTTCGCGATCATCCGAGTTGAAGGAAACCACGACTCCTGCCTGGTGCATCAAGGCACCGTTATAGGGAATGGCGTCATAGACTTCGAACTTGTAGGCCCACCAGTCTGAGAAAGCGGATCCCATGGCACCGTGTCGTGCCATTTCATCTGCCACCTTGTAGCCTTCCAGGATGTGTTGAAACGTCCCGATCTGAACCTTGAAGTCATCCAGGGTACGGATCAAGGCAAGTATCTCGTCCTGGCGATAACTGTGACAATGGATCCAACGCTCGTGATTAAGGATTTCCACCAGTGCATCCAGTTCGAGATCTTTACGAGGCGGAATTCCTGTCTGGTCCTGGTTCCATTGTTTCCAACGCGCTTCGTACTGGCGGGCTGCCTGGAAAGCATCTCGTACGATCTGTTCAACACCCATGCGGGTTTGCGGATAACGTGTCGTGTATTCATTACCCCAGTTACTTTGCTTGACGTTTTCACCAAGGGCGAACTTGATGCCCTGGGGTGCTGCCTTGAATTTCATCTGTTCACCTAGTTGGCCCCAGCGCAACTTGATGACCTGGTTCTGGCCACCAATGGGGTTCGCAGACCCGTGGAGGATATTTGATGAGGTGACACCACCCGCGAGCTGTCGGTAAATGTTGATATCATCACCATCCACGAAATCACCAATACGAACCTCCGCGGTGATAGCCTGCGCACTTTCATTGACTCCGCCATCGGTTGCCATGTGAGAATGGCAGTCAATGATTCCCGGGCTGATATGCTTTCCCTTCAGGTCGATGATCTGGGTCCCTGCGGGTAACGCAAATCCTCTTCCGACTTGCAGGATTTTGCCTCCACCTACCAGCAGTGAACTATCCTGGAGAATTCCCTGGGGACCGCAGGTCCAGATGGTAGCGTTACGAAACAGTACGTAGCGGTCCTGTACGGGAGGGGCGGTTCTTCCGGCTGTTCCCAGTGGGAAACGCACGGGAAAGGAGGCTGTGATTGGCTTGGCTGCCTCCTGGTCTGGGTTCTTCGCAGGTTGATCAACAACGGGCTTGGCTGGGGAATTCGACTGGCTGGCAACCAGGGTGGAGCGTGATTCATTTGGCCAGGTCACATGGCCCGAACCCTGTAGCTGCTGTTTTTCATTGCGAGTCAGTACCAGGGTCCAGCGTACGAAGCCATCATGTCCCAGCGGTTTTCCAGGCAAGACGGCACTCAGGCGGGCATCACGAATGGTAATTCGACTGCACTTGAGATCAACGGGCTTGTCATTTCCAGCGATGGCTACCGTGACGGTTGCGGTTAACTTGTTGGGCTGCCCCGCTACGTTCAGTTTCCAGCTGTGGTCCTGGTTGTCGTCCGTGCGATGTTTCAAGGTCCAGTTGCCACGTGGATCGATGATGGGTGCGGCAGAGAACTGGTGGCGATTACCGCCTACCCAGGTTTCCAGGATCTTGGTTTTTTCAGCGAACAGATCACCATCCGTTACCACGAAGCTGGCCAGTTTGCCGGTTTCCAATGTTCCCACGGAATCCTGTGCCTGGAACAGGTTGGCTGGCGTGACGGTTAATGCGCGTAGTGCAGACTCAGCTGGGAGGCCCCGTTGCACGGCCTTGCGGACGGCTTTGAGAAACGTGCCGACATCATCCAGGCCCTGGCTGGTTAACATGATGGCCACACCGGCCTGGTCCAGACGTGCTGGATTTTCAGGAGCATGGTCCCAGTGCATTAACTGTTCCAGCGTGACAGCACGGGCGGTTTCCGCGGTGCCCACGTTCGGTGGTCTCGCGAAATCAACGGGTACGATAATCGGCCGTCCCGTTTTCTTGATGGCATCCAGTCGCCGGTACTCGTAGCCGGAACCACGAATGATGGTCCTGGTATTGAATTCCCGAGCAAATCGATCTGCACGCATCACGAACAGTTCATTCGAACTATCCGTGATGAGCGAACCGGAGCGGTTGAGAATTGGTTCCAGGGCAGCGAGGGCATCATTGCGTTCGGGTTGCGCCAGGGTCGGTTGCTTGCGGTAAGCGGCCCAGGCACTGGCGTACCATTGAGCATCATGAAACGTTTGTCGTGCCAGGGCCACGGCTCCCATGGGCGAGTTGGGATACAGGTCACGGCCGCGCCCACGGGGTACCGTCAATCGCAGGTGCTGGGCAACGTTGGGTTGAATGATGGCTTCGGTATCATTCTTTCCATCAGTGGCAACGAGGACACTGGTTCCCTTGAGGATCCCGTTGGCAGGAGCAACTAACTGTGCGGTGACACCCTGCTTGCGGAATTTCTCGTTCAACGCCTGGTTGCGCTGGTAATGCTGTGCCACGGACCGTTGGGGACGAATGGTGGTATTCCAGTGATTTGCACCCACGTTATTAGCGGCTGCCGGTAAAGTCACCTCGCTGAATGCGTTAATTAAGCCGGGGTAAATCGTTTTACCATCCAGGTCAATCACCTGGGTTCCGGCGGGTGCTTGCTGGCCAGCCTGGACGGAGACAATCTTACGGTTGCGAACGACGAGCGTTCCCCGTTCAATCACTTTGCCGGGACGGATCACGATCCGAGCGCCGGTCAGCGCATAATACTGAGGTGTCGCTTTTCGAAGTCCTTCCACGGGCCGGGTGCCAGGAGGTGCTGTCCGTCCGAGATAGGTACTGATACCGACCAAAAACAAGGCCAGCGTCAAAGCGATGGTTAAGGTTCGCTGTTGCATGGTCACCTGGAACTCCAGAGAAAAGGGATCATCATTGCTGTCATGGAAGCCATTTTCGCATGTTGCGACTGGCCAACGGACAAATGTAACACAGCGATAACGGCTTGACGAGTAAGTACTGGATCCTGGAATCCAGCAGGGATACTGATGAATAAGTGGCTAACGTCCGTGGCTGTTCTTGCGAACATTTGGTCAGCTACGAATCAGTTCCTTGATCACCTGGCCCTCGGATAATGGGACGGGGCGGACGGGTGGCTGATACATCTCTTGCTGGAAATCGATGCCCAGTGCCTGCAATACGGTGGCATGGATGTCTGCAATATTGCGTGGTTTAGTGACATTTTTGGTAGGCCGTGAGGACTCGAAGTCTGGTGAGGGTGAAGTTGATCCTATGACCTGGCCACCGTTGATTCCGCCTCCAGCCATGGCCACCGTGAATCCGTGAGGCCAATGGTCTCGCCCCTCAGCGAGATTGATCCTGGGGTCGCGGCCGAATTCACCACCCCACAATACCAGGGTGTGTTCCAGCAGCTTGTCCTCCTGGAGATGTTCGATCAGGGTGGCCATGGCAGGATCGAGGATGGCCATCTGCTTCTGCTGTAGTTCGTGGTTGTTGATATGCGTGTCCCAGCCATTCAGGGTCACTTCGACACAACGGACACCTGCCTTGATGAGCTGGCAGGCGGCCAGGCAGGATCGTCCAAACGGAGTGTGCCCGTAGCGGTTACGGAGGTTTTGAGAAGTTTTCATCACGTTGAAAGCTTCCAGTTGACTTGAAGACATCATCTTCATGGCCCGGTGGATAGAAATCCTGTGAAGCGTTTTTTGTTCATCCAGTTTGGCGATTCTGCCGCGCCCAAATTCGGGTTCGACAATATCAAAGAGGTCGGAAAGGCGCTGTTGATTACGTTGTTCGGAAACATTGCTGATTAAATCCGGCAAAGGTTGACGCGGATCACCAATTTGAAAGGCGTCATAATGATCCCCGAGATAGCCACCCCGGGCAGGCCAGGAACCTGGCATGATAGAAATGTGTCGAGGAATATCGAGACGGTCATCCAGGTGGCGGCAAATGACCGCTCCTAGTGCGGGATGGATCATGGTGGGGTCAGGTCGGAAGCCAGTCTTGGCATTGTAGGTGGCTCGTTCATGATCCTTTTGGTCGCTAATCACCGATCGTACTAACGCTATATGTTCCATCTGTTGGGCGACAAGATCCAAGCCGCTGCCGACCTTGATTCCGGGCACACTGGTCTTGATGGCTTTCGTCTCGCCACCGATCGCGGTATTGGGATGC
>JAZADA010000422.1:0-4990 GCA_036124135.1 Planctomycetota bacterium
GCAAACCCACCGTAGGTACCCATGTCCATGATGACTCGCTGCGGATCCCACGTCTTACCGCCGTCGGTACTCCGCACCAGGCCAATATCGATATCTTCCTGGAGGTCCTTCCCCTTGCGTCGACGCATATCATAGACGCACAGCAGCGTCCCCTCCGTGGTCGTTGCCAGCGCCGGAATGCGATAGGTGTGCACACCATCATCCCAGTGACGCCGCAGGGCCACTCCGATACGTTTTGATTCAACACCGATAGCCCGGATGCCGGTAACCGAACCGGTATTCGTCTGCACCTTCGTGACCGAAGCGGCCACCCTGTTCAGCAGGCTTGCATCAGGCTTTAGGCGACCGGACAACCAGAAAACATTCGCACCCTTCTTGAGTCTCGCATGCCCGTGAAATGTCATTGTCTGGGCCGCTGCCAGGCGATCCCCGAAACCCGCGGTCGTTTCGAACTTACCCTCCCCGCTTGCCTGGAACAACTTAAGCGTGTCCAGGTCCTGAACATCATCGCAGCCAGCGAGCGACACCGTCACCGACTCCAATTGGACGAACGGCTTATCCGCTGTGATCGTCAGGCTCAACAACGCGTTATGGTCATTCCGGATTAACACCGGATGCACACGCTTTTTGACCACCGCCGACAACTCAGCTGCCGTTACTCCGGCGTGCGCCTGGATCAACATCCCGGCAGCCAGTACGCACAAAGTGATCTTACACCCTGGAAGTTTAAACAATCTCATGTCGCTGCCCCTGGTTAACTCCATTGAATTCCCTACCCGACTACGCGTCTTCCACCACCACGGCCGTTCCGTAGGCCAGCATCTCAGCAGCGCCCCCCATCACAACGGACGTCACCATTTGCATACTGATAATCGCGTTGGCCCCCAGTTCTTCCGCCTGCTCAACCATGCGATCCAACGCCTGCTCGCGACTCTCCGCCAACAGCTTCCCATACTCGTGGATCTCGCCCCCGACGATGGTACGGAGGCCCGCCATGATATCCTTACCGATATGCCTGGCCCGAATCGTATTTCCACGGACGAGGCCCAGGGTCTGGACAACCCGTTTTCCTGGGATCTCCGGGCAGGTCACCACCATCACTTCCGTATCTTTCATATCTCGACATCCTTATAAGGATCGTCCTTGCCTTCACGAAGACGCTGCACGAGCACCCTCACCAAAAGAATCCCAAGGCCCACCACCGTGGCAATCACGCCTATCCTCACAATGGAGGGCGTTCCGCCATCACGAACCGCCTCCCAGACACCAAAGGAAGTCAGAAGCAGAAGCCCACCGCCCAACAACGTCAGTCCCGACCGCCCCCAGGTATTCTCTCCTCGATCATTCATCACGTGCTCCCGGAATTCTCGACTCACACCGCATTATGCACCAGCGCGATCGCTCACACAACAATCTCATCCCGGTTCAATCCGGGACTGAAACCAGACGATAAAAAACAAGTTCGTACCCATCCTGTTGAAATCGTTTTTCCGTTTGCAACAGCGCGCCACCAAAATGCTCGGTGTAATACTTCTCCCACGCTCCCTCCACCACGCCGGCAACATCCCAGGGGCGAAGATAACGAACAAAATGGACGGATTGATCCGTCACCGCTTGCTTCAACAGCGTACGGCCCTCCGTTATGCCAATCTGCCCGAGAGCCGCGTGGTAACGCGGGGACCGAACGCTCCAACCCGAAGGTAGCAAGCGGGATGATCCAAGGGGTAGGCGTTCACGAAACGGACCGCCGCCCACGTGAACCAGGGCAACCCCGGGATCCAGCGGAATCACCACGCCTTGCGGCCTCGATTCCTTAACAAACGACACGATACCCTTGCGAACGAACGCCCGCTGATCGCTTTCACTGCGCATGCTGCTTACGTCAACGCGTGCCCAGTACAACCAGCAGCCGACCACCATGATGACAACCAGGCCCAGCAGTGGCGATCGCCTGGCACTGGCGACCATCCCTCTCATGGAGAAACCAGTCGCGGAAGGAACCGCGACCACCGCTACCAATCCCAGCAGGTAGACGAACAAGGGAAAGCTAACCCGTGGCACGAAACGAACGAAAAGAATCGCACCCATCATGCCAGCGGTTACCAGCAGGGCCACACCCATCCTCCGCCGCTCGCTGATCGGCATCGCTGACCACCCGCCGCCCACGATCGTCAACAGGACGGCCAGGCTCAACACGAACGGTGGCAAATACATGCGATTCCCAACGCCCACCTGGCGTATGCGCTCAAACCCCTTCTGCCTCTGTTGCCCGTTTCTTTCCACGAATTTACGCAACGATTCCTCGGTAAGAACTTCCTCGTCGTACAACATCCAGACATCATGAAATGCCAGGTAATCGTTCTCGCTCCAGCCGACCGCTTCCAGCGCCTCGGACGTTGCCGAGTTTCGCTGCCCCTCGGCACGATCGTGAAAATAACCCCGTGCGCGATTGAATGTGCTGTATTGCTTGTGCTCCGAACTGCGGGTTACCGCGCTATCCCAGGCACGGTCCACCACCACCAACGCAACCAGCGCCAAGACGTAAGGAACACACCGTCGCAGATCGGTTTTACGGATCAAGGCCAGTAACGGGACAGCAAAGACCAGGAAGACGAGAAACATCTCCCAACGCCAAAGGTAACCCAGTGCCAGGGTCCCCAACAGCACGCCGGGTGACAACTGGAAGGATCGCCCGGAACGCAACCAATAGAACAGGTGCAGAAACACACCCAGTTCCAACCACAGCGTGACCTGGGTCATCGAGATGTTGTACAGACCAAACACCAGGTAAGGAATCCACCCCGCCAACATGCCCAGGCAAATCGCTGGCATGATTCCGCCGGCTATTGGGACGCTTAGCAATAACCCCAGGCCCAACCAGGCCGACACGTAAAGACAAAGGCCATACCACGGAACGGCGGGGACGAGGGCATAGAGGCCAAGCAGGACCTGGGATAAAATCCTTGAAAGAAAGGGAATGTCCGCAGTCGCCTGGAATCCATCGGACCCGCTGAGCATCATCGCAAAGCTCGGGTCATCATTCACCACGTACTTGACCGGCAGCAGCAGTACGACCAACCCAACCAGGAGAGTCGCCGACGCAAGCCCCCTGTGAAGGCCCCGTCTATCCTTGTCGACACTGGTATCAGCGGCTATTTCAGTCATTCGCTCATTACGCCGATAAACAACAAAAGGGTCACCGGTGCTAATATACCGGCTTTTCCTTGTCAGCCGCAATCACAATCACCACACCCTCAGCCCCTGTTTGCCTTTGCCCAGCAGCAAACCTGCGACTACAATAACGCTAACTTGATTGGCAAGTATCACGGCGAAAGGAAACTGCCTTGCTAACGATCTCCGGCCAACGTCACGGAATGACGCGACGCTACTTCCTGACCGCAGGAAGTCTCGGTTTCGGTGGCCTTTCACTGGCCTCGCTGATGCAGGTCCGCGCGGGCAGCGACTCTCCAGAACCGGCCGTCACCGGCAAATCCGTGATTTACGTTTTTCAGCAAGGCGGGCCCAGCCAATTCGAAACCTTCGACCCAAAGGTCGACGTGCCCGATGCCATTCGGACGGTCACCGACACCATTCCCACGAAGCTACCCGGTGTCGCTTTTGGCAGCACGATGAAACGACTGGCCGGACTGGCTGACAAGTTGACAATCGTCCGCTCGTTTCAAACTCGCAATGCCGGGCACAACATCCAGCCAATCGTCGGCCCCGATTCCCTGCAGGCCAACATCGGCACTCATTACGCACGTGTCGTCGGTGCCACTCACCCTCGCACCGGGATGCCTACCAACGCAGTGCTCTACCCAAGTTCCGTCAACAAGGAAGTGCCTGGGCCGTCCGCCCGCGGCAACCTCGCATCGACGGGAGTCTGGCCGAGCGCCTACGCTCCGTTTACACCGGGTGCAAAGGGTGATCTACAGAAAGACATGCAACTCAAGTTGCCCACCGATCGTTTCTTCGACGACCGGCGGACGATCCTGGCACAACTGGATAACCTGAATCGCGAGGTCGATTCCTCCGGACAGCTCAAGGCGATCGACGATCTCCAGCAACAGGCGTATGACCTGTTACTGGGTGGCGGTGTCGCCCGCGCGCTGGACCTGGCCCAGGAAGATCCGCGTACACTCGCCCGCTACGACACTTCCTCTTACGTGACTTCACACAATTGGCGCCAGGTTTCCCGCGGGCGAGCTGGTTATTACACCGCCCAGGCCCGCACCATCGGCCCACTCCTCTGCCTGGCCCGACGACTCTGCGAGGTGGGATGTGGTTTCGTCACGATCCACGCCGGCTACGCTGGCGTCTGGGATATGCATGCCGATGGTAACAACCTCAATATGACCGATGGCATGCAGGCGGTGGGTGCCTCCTTTGATCACGCCGTGGCCGCCTTTATCGAGGACCTGGAAAGCCGAGGTCTCCAGGACGATATCATGCTGGTAGCCAGCGGCGAGATGGGTCGCACCCCCAAGATTAACAAGCGGGGCGGACGTGATCACTGGGCTCGGCTGGCCCCCTTGCTGATGTATGGAGGCGGCCTGGCAGGGGGACGCGTCATCGGCCAATCGACACGCGACGGCGGCGAACCCGCTACCGAGAACCTGACACCCACTCATCTCATTTCCACGATTCTGCGAACCGTTTTCAACGTGGGGCAATTACGTGTCATGCCCAGCGTGCCACCGCAAGTGATGAAACTGGCAGAAGCCGACCCTATCCCGGGAATCCTCTAGGCAAGGATTGCACGGATCGGCTCACCACGGCTCAACACGGTGGGACGTCCTTCGCGGTCATGAATCTCCATCCCCGGATTAACGCCCAGGCAATGGAAAATCGTCGCCAGCAAATCCTGTGGCTCGTGGCGATCCCGAGTCGGATAACCGCCAATGGCATCAGACGCTCCGTACAGAACCCCCTTTTGGATCCCGGCCCCAGCCAGCGCCATCGAATAGACATGGCCCCAGTGATCGCGTCC
>JAZADA010000423.1:0-4088 GCA_036124135.1 Planctomycetota bacterium
CCAATTCTGCTTCCTTCTTGGAGATATTGGTAACTGCTTCCACCAGCGCATCATTATCTTCCAGGCCCGGATACGCCTGGAGCAACTTTCTCCTCGCCACAAACGCATCAGCCGTCTGGCCCTTGTCCGTCAAGTCCTCGATTTCTTTCAGCGTCGCAGTGAAGGTATTTTCTCGATCGATATTACGTCGCACGTTCCCGATTTTTTCCTTGATCCGCTTGATGCGTGATTTCACATCGGGATTTTCCTTGAGCTTGGAAGAGAGATAGTCCGGGGGCAGCACCAATTCCTGCATGGCTTTTTCCGCCGATTCAATCAATTCCGTCTTCTTTTTAATGTCGTTATTATTGGCAGACTGGTCAGCAAATTTTTCGGCGATACCTGGCAACACACTGGCCAACTCGGCACGTCCCTCGTTGAAAGCGGGCTGAGACTTGAGTTCCGGCAATTCCTTGAGTGCATAAATCATCGCCTCGGTGGGACGTCCCTCGTTCTGTCGCAGGCCAGCCATTTTAGTCCGCACCCAGGCCAGGCTGGCACTATCGTGCCGTGGATACTTGTTCAGGAACATCTCGTATTTCTCGATAGCATTCTGGTAGGCACCCGTGTTGTAGTCGCTCTCCGCCGCCTCAAAAACTTCAGCCGCTGAGCCGCTGCGAAGATAAAAGTAGAGGCCGAAGGCTGCTATCGCCAGAATCCCGAGGGCCAGCGAACCACCAATAATCAACTTCGTATCCCATTGGCTGCGTGGTGCTTCCGGTAGTTGGAGCGGGGCCCCGCTGGGGCGCGACGGTTGCGATGTGGGTTCCTCGTACGCACCCAGATCCGCGGCCAGCGGATCGCCCATCGCATCGTCCAGTGGATCATTAAGGGGAGCCGGTGTGGCCGCTAATTTCTCTTCACCCTGCCAGGCCGGACTGTCACTGGCCTGCTTACCTACCGCAGAGCTGGCGCTGGCATCCTCAAGCTCAACGATATCATCCGCGTCGTCATGGGCAGATGGTGAACTATCCAACTCCTGTTGGCCATCCAGGGATTCATCCGCGGCAAACCCGAGTTCCTCTTCTTTCTTACCCTGGGGCTTTTTCACAGGGGGGTCTGTCTTGGCCTCTGACTTCAACAGATCGCCATACTCGGTCACCAACTTGGTTGCCTGGAAACGGGTCAGATGTCCCTGGTCCATAAGCGCCTTAACGACCACCTCGATAGACACGTTTTTCTTACTCTTGGCAACTTTCTGATGCAGTTTCGAGAGAACCCCCTCGTCCAGCAATCCGGTACCTGCCAGGTAATCTAAGAACTTTGCGGCACTCATTTACTCACCTTATTAAACCAATCGGCACTCGCTGGCCGTTGCTAAATTCGTTGTTTTATTCCTCGTCCTCTTCAACCGTCATGAGTTGAACTTCATCAATTCCCACGGCGGCTCCGGCATCCAGGGCGGCCACCACCCTTTCATGCAAGGCCTCCCCGTTGGCCATGACCACCATCTTGTTCGGCACCTGGCCCGCGCTGTTCCCCTCACGTGCCTCCCGCAGCTTGACATACAACTCTTCTTTGCTGGGGCACTCTTCCTCCCAATCCGTGGTCATAACAAAAAAAGTATTCGTGGCATCGATCCGGACAGTGATAAATTCAGGGTCTTCCTCGATATCCTGGGGCTGTGCCTGCGTACTGGCTTCCTCGGGCTCGGGAGTCGGCACATCCAATGACTTCTGAAAACTGAAGGTCGCCGTCAGGATAAAGAAGATGAGCAGCAGGAACGTCACATCAACCATCGGGGTCATATCCATTTCCGATTCACGATCGACATCCTGATTCGAAAACGATACCACTTCGGTGTCGTTATCCTGTCCGTCATCTGCAATCATAAACGCCATAGCAAGCTACCCTTATTCCGGTCTATTCCTCGTGCTTCACTGCAATATAAAGATTAGGGATCTCGGCACCTGCCACGGCCTGGGCCACGCGTGAGACCTCCTTGTGCTTGATTCCCTTGGCCGCCTTGAGCAGGACATACTGCTTGGGTCCCTTGCCGACACTACCAACGCCGGCAATCTCATCTTTTACAAACTGAGTGATCTCTTCCTCCTGGACAGCCAGGTCGGATGAAAACGTCTTGTTGCCACCATCGGTCACGTTAATGGCATCAGCGCCCGCCTTAGTTAGCACCAACACCACTGAATTCGTAGCTGAAATCGGAATTCCGGCACGTGCTTCGGGTAAAGCCACCGCCTGATCTGCAGACATCTTGGAAGCGACCAGGAAAAAGATCAGCAACAGGAACGTCACGTCGATCATCGGCGTGATGTCCATCTCGACGTCTTCCTCGCGACGCTTGGCACCCAGGCGCAGCGCCGGCTCAGCAACGTAATCGTCCTGCTCTTCGGGTGCTAACGTCTCGGTCGCCATCGGTTACTTCTCCGTCCGCTTGGATTTCCCCAGGGCTACACGGAAGGTATCCAGGAAGCGTGTCATTCCTGCACCGATCAGGTCTTCCATCTTGCGAATCCGCACGTTGATACTGGCCGTACACATGACCAGCGGAATCGCGATCGCCAACCCGCAAGCCGTGGTGTACAGGGCCGTACTGATATCTCCCGCCAAATCTTCCGGTTTGGCTCCATCGCCAGTTGCCAACTTGGCGAAAGCACCGATCATACCGACCACCGTACCGAGCAGACCCAGCATGGGGGCACTCTTGATCACGGTATTCACCCAACTCAAGCGATGCTCCAGGTCTGCCAGCACGTCACGCTGAAACCGGTCTAGCACCAACTGCCGCACCTTCGCATAACCAATTTTTCGATTAACCACTGCCAGGTAAATCAATTGTGGCATGGCCCGGCGATCGGTCTGGCAAGCGCTGGAAATGGCATCAAAATCTCTTTCTTCCAACGGTTTATCAAGGGCATCGAGAAAGGCATCCTGGTCACCTTCACTGCGGAAGCGTTTCTGGCCTACACGCATCCAGACCACGATGACGCACCAGGCGCCCCAGAGGGCCGTAAGTCCCAGCAGGGTATAAAGCACGATTCCCGCAATATCAAAAACCGATGTTGTCTGTTCTGCTCCTGGCATGCTATTCACTTCATCCGACGTTAAAGGTGAAAGTCATCCGCTGTGAAGTTGGCTTAACTTCCTTATGGAGTGACCGAAAATTTAATTTAATTGACAACTCTTTATTCCGTGGAGGGCTTGGCTGCTATCCATCAGCAGCTGTTGAGCCCGCTACTGAAACACGGCACGATACTCTTGGCGCACCACGTAAAACTGGAAGCCGCCTCCCTGGGGACGAACCGCAAAGTACGTCCGACGCACTTCCGGCAAACCTCGCTTGGCTTTCTGCAAGTAAGTATTTTCCGCGCTCGCCAACTGGTTCTCTGCCTGGCGGGTGTAGAAATGGAGGATAACGCGACCATTGACCGGGAATCCTGCCTTGGCCAATAGTTGCCGGGTCCAGACCTCAGATACCTTTTCTTCCGGATGAAAGAACAGGCGTTTCTCATTACCACCCCCGGTCACACGCCGTTTCTTGATCGTACCGCTGACATTGGAAGCATAATCCACGGTCGAAATACCACCGCCCAAAGCTCCGATTTCGATACCAAAAAAGTCCAGTTGTGAGGCAAACGCATTAATATTGGCCGCTTTAAGACTAATCCGCCAGCGTTCCACGCGAGGCACCACGTTACCGGTACCATCGCCCCCCGGACCGGATGCCCGGCTGTCCCCCATGCCGGTCCCATGGCTACTGGAAGTGGCTCCCGTGTTGAGCGACATGAGCGCCGCTGCATTATTGGTAATGGTATCGGTGACGGCCTCGAAGGTCTCCTCGATCCGCGGCTCCGTGAACTCCTCGATTTCCTCCAGGCCCGGCTCCTCCATATCTCGCTCATAGCCCTTGGCATTCTCACCACGACCAAAGGGTTCGATCAACGTCACCTTGACCGCTGCCTCACGGAAATTCAACATGTGCGTCAACACGACCAGGAACATCACAAGCACGAAAAAGCCGACGAAGATAATCGTCGCAACCAGCAGGCCGGAGACCCGGTCGTACTGCGAAACGCCCATCGCCTCGCTAC
>JAZADA010000424.1:0-17094 GCA_036124135.1 Planctomycetota bacterium
GCCCTTTCCTATTCTGTGTTTCAGAACAGCTTCTACATATAACTTTTCCACTACAATTTATGCTGTTTAATGTAGCATTCCCCGTTTGTTTTGCAACCGTGGTTGTCATTAAACAAGCCCCTCTACCGTTTTTCCTCCAGGCTCAGTAATAAAGCCATCGTCGCCCAACTACTGGCAGCAATCGAAATAAACTGCGATTTTCCATGCGGAAAACCACTTTCAAAGTACGTTTGGATCGGTTTGGAGCGAGTTTTCACCCGCCAGGAGCCATCTTTTTGTTGCTGACCTTGCAGGTACTGGATTCCCTTCTGAAAAGCCGGATCCTGCCGTTCCAGCCCCCCCACCACATATAAACAGCACAAAACCTGCCCGGTAGCATACGCATCGCTGGCATCTGTCGTCCGTTGTGCCCAGCCACCATCGACTCGCTGCAGTAATCGTAGGCTGCTCACCAGACGCTTTGCCACCGGAACATCTTCGCCAAGCCACTGACCATGGGGCCGGCGAGCCAGGGGATTGGTAGAACCGCGAAATCCTGGCTGTGCCCAGGACAGTCCCAGGAGTTGAAACACTCGATCCTCCGTCGTCTCGACAGGAGTTGAACGTAGCCAGGCTCGAGCCCGGGTCAGCACCTGCTTGAATTGCTCCGGCTCTGACGTGCGGTCGGCCCATTGAATCGCTGCCAGGCTCAAAGCTGTTGCCGTAAAATGACTGTCTTCCAGGGGCGGACGATGGGTCCCTATCCGCCAGTTCCCTGCGGTGTTTTGCTTCTGGTGCAAGTACTGGACCATCGCATCCCGGGTTTCATCCGGTGGAGACGCTGACGCCGCCAGGGTCAGCAGTGCGTAACCTGCTGAATAGGAACTACCGGGAATCCCAGCCCCTTTGCGGATACTCTCTTTTCGCTTCTCGTAATAGTCCCGCGTGAATTTAACTTGCCGAGCAATCATCCCGGCCGCTACTGGAATTTTTCGCTGCCGTGCCAGCTGAAAAGTCAGCGCGGGAAGCGCCTGGTGGTGACAGGAAAAACATTGACGTTCCTGGGTATAGACGCGAGCACTGGCATCCAACAGCTTCAAGCTTTTCTCGATACGGGATCCCATCTCCAACTCAGTGGCAATTCCGGCCCCAGGCCATGCCACCCATGACAAGGCAACCATGACGCAAACTGCTTGAACGTTGTGGTGCATACGATTCATCACCGGTACCTCTTGGAAGCTTCGTTTCTTTCCATCAAGCGCTGCGATCATTGGATTATGGTAATATAGCCGGGTCAAGTATCGGGGATCAGATTATTATTCAAGCTTTCCTGATGGAGAAAGTCGCAAGATGCATCACACGCACGAAAGAAAAGATTTCAGATCTGGCGTGGTTCCGGTCACCCGACTGAACTGGCTTCCTGTCACACTCCTTACTTTTTGTATTGCTGGTGGAATCATGACCGAACCTTTCGAGAACATCGATCTTGCTCAAGAATCCCTGGCACAGGGATTCGATCGGCCCTCAGGACCGCCACACCAGGGACGCTCCGTGGTGGTGGCCAGTCATGGCATCGTGGCTGCCAGCCATCCGCTGGCAGCCCAGGCTGGTCTGGATATCCTGAAATCCGGCGGAACGGCTGCGGATGCAGCAATTACAGCCAATGCCATGCTCGGACTTGTCGAACCGATGAGCTGCGGGATCGGTGGCGACCTGTTTGCCATCTACTGGGATAACCAGGAAAAGAAATTGTACGGCCTCAACGCCAGTGGCCGCAGTCCCTACAACATCTCTCGTGAATTGTTTCGCAAACAAGGCCTTGCGCACATTCCCATCACGGGACCGTTATCCTGGTCCGTCCCGGGTTGCGTCAGTGGCTGGGAAGCACTGGGAAAACGGTTTGGCGAAAAAAAGTTAGCTGAATTATTGGCCCCGGTCATTCAAACTGCAGAAGAAGGGTTTCCGGTCAGCGAGATCATAGCCGGCTCGTGGCAGGGAGCAGAGGGCTCCTTGCGCAATCACGCTGGATCCGCCGCAACCTACCTGCTTGAAGGCAAACGGGCTCCTCGATTCGGTGAAATTTTTCGCAATCCCCAGTTGGCCCACAGCTATCGACTACTCGCGCAGAACGGGGCTCGCAGCTTTTACCAGGGAGACATCGCCGAGGAACTGGTGCGATTTAGTGAGCAGGAAGGCGGCCTGTTCACAGCCCGTGATTTCCACGACCACACCAGTCAGTGGGTCGATCCCGTCTCCACGACCTACCGCGGTTACCGTGTCTGGGAATTACCTCCCAACGGACAGGGAATCGCTGCGCTGGAAATCCTCAATTTACTGGAGCCTTATGACATTCGAAAAATGGGGACTGGAAATCCCGACTATCTTCACCTGTTCGTGGAAGCCAAGAAGCTGGCCTTTGCGGACCGCGCCCGTTACTACGCGGATCCGGACTTTGCCGACCTGCCCACTGATCAATTGATCTCCAAGTCCTATGCTCAGCAACAGGGTAAACGAATCAACCTAAAAAAAGCTGCCAACGATGTTCCGGCGGGTGATCCCAAGCTCCAGCGGGGAGATACGGTCTACCTGACCGTGGTCGATAAGAATCGCAATTGCTGCTCGTTGATTCAAAGCAATTACTTTGGTTTTGGCAGCCAGCTAACACCGCAGAAGCTGGGATTTGCCATCCAGAACCGCGGGGCGCTCTTTGCCCTGGAAGAGGACCACCTGAATCGCCTGGAACCTCACAAACGACCTTTCCATACCATCATACCAGCCATGGTTACCAAGGATGACCAACCCTGGTTCTGCTTTGGCGTGATGGGAGGAGACATGCAACCCCAGGGTCATGTCCAAGTACTGGTCAACCTGATCGACTTCCAAATGAACGTGCAGGCAGCTGGTGATGCCGCCAGGGTGCGTCACCTCGGCAGTGCCTCTCCCACCGGAATCAAGGCTGACGGTGCGGGAACGGTACTGGTTGAATCCGGGATTTCAAACGCGGCTGTCAAGGAGCTCCAACAACGCGGCCATCATGTACAACGAGCCAAGGGAAGTTTTGGGGGTTACCAGGGAATCCTACTTGATCTCCACAAAGGTGTCCTGCATGGTGCCACGGAATCACGCAAGGACGGCGCGGCGGTCGGCTACTAAGAGCATTGTCTTCAAATACCGGGGCTTGAACCAGGAGTGGAATCCCACATGAACCAACCATCACGACGACAGTTTCTCAAGACCGCAGGAGCGTCAGCGGCTCTCCCTGCGAGCTTAACCTTGCCCCGGCATCTACGGGCGGAATCTTTCCGCGCTCCCCGGCGAATTCTCTGTGGGCAAATTGGTACCCGCCATGCTCATGCCAGTGGGAAGATGGCGACGATGGTTAAATTCAAGGATGACTTCCAGGTTGTGGGGGTTGTCGAGCCGGATCCAAAGCGCCGAGAGGCCATGACAAACAGTGGCCCTTACCGCAACATTCCCTGGATGACGGAGGAACAGCTCCTGAACACACCAGGTCTTCAGGTGGTTGCCGTGGAAACAGAAGTACGGCAACTCATCCCAACCGCCCAACGCTGCATTGATGCAGGCGTGCATATTCACCTGGACAAGCCTGCTGGAGAGTCACTCCCGGCATTCCGTCACCTGCTGGAAACCGCTGCCAGAAAGAAACGCGTCGTCCAAATGGGCTACATGTTTCGGTACAATCCCGCCTTCCAATTCCTGTTCCAGGCAGTTCGAAAGGGATGGCTGGGAAACATTTTTGAGACGCACGCGGTGATCAGTAAAACCGTTGGAAATTCAACGCGTCAACAACTGGCCGCTTACCCCGGCGGTTCCATGTTTGAACTGGGCTGTCACCTGATCGATGCCGTCGTCGCCACCCTGGGAAAGCCAGCCAAGGTCACGCCTTTCATCCGACGTACGCGGCCTCAACAAGATTCACTGGCTGACAACCAGTTGGCCGTCTTTGAATACCCCCTGGCAACGGCCACGGTACGTAGCGCGCTGATGGAAGTTAACGGTGGACAACGTCGCCAAATGGTGGTCTGTGGTGACCAGGGAACCGTGGCCATCCGGCCGCTTGAACCTCCCCAACTGTCACTCACGCTGGCCAAGCCAAGGGAAAAATTTTCAGCGGGTACTCACTCCGTACCTCTTCCAAAACTGGGCGGTCGCTACGACGGTGATTTCAAAGATCTCGCCCAAATCATTCGCGGTGAGAAAAGTCCGGATTATTCCGCACAACACGATTTAGCCGTGCAAGAGGCCGTTTTGTTGGCAAGTGGCCTGCCAACGCAATAAAACCACTCTTTCTGTCGGTTTTCAGCTACCACGGAAATCAATCCCGAACGCTTTATCGGATATTTGTTTGACAAGCACCGTACCGCTCGAGATGATGGAAACCACAGGGGCCTTGCTTATCAAAACAGGAAATCGGTGCCAACCGGGTAGCCGGCGTTGCGCGATTCAAATCACCCTCTGAGGAGGGTTTATGCTTGAATGGATGCCGCAGCGCGCATCAGTTGGCCGCAGGAGGATGTCTTATGCCCAGCCTCATCGAACCTGATCCAATCGCCCTTTCCTGCAAAAGTCGGTTCACCACCCCCGGTGCACCACGCCCCATGTTCCTGGAGCTGACGTGAAAGACGAAGCTGAACTAATCCAAGAAGCTCAGCAAGGCGACTCACAGTCTTTCGGTGAGTTAGTGCGAACGCATCAGGACCGTCTCTACAATAGCGTCGTGCACGTCGTGGGATGTCCGGAGGAAGCCTACGACGTTGTCCAGGATACCTTTGTCCAGGCGATGCTAAAAATCACCTCGTTCAATGGGCAAAGCAAGTTCTACACCTGGATTTACCGAATCGCCTTCAACCGAGCAATGACGATCCAGCGACGTCATCGCCCCTCGGTGTCTGTTGAACACTCCCGCGAAACAACCGGCTGGGATCTGCTGGATCCAGCAGATCCACCCGCGGACCTGTTGATACGGCGGGAACGTGTCACTTTCGTTCGGCAAGCACTGACGGAACTGACGGAAGAGCACCGGGCAGTGATGGTGCTGCGCGAGGTAGACCGCTACGATTACGACACGATTGCAACCATCCTGGAGATTTCCGTCGGCACCGTGAGAAGTCGTCTTCACCGCGCCCGCTCTCAAATGCGACTCACCTACGAACGTCTACAGGCTGCCGAGGCTGTAGACTCACAGGTTGATTAAGGTCCCACAAAAAACCTTCTTCAATGTTCAAGCATCAAGCGTTTGCCCTCGGCATCGATGCTTACGGTCACAGCCCCATGATCCGCTGTCGACCAGACGCGAGCGCCGCGGTCTCGATATATCTTCATGACCTCAGCCTGTCCCGGCTTTCGGCCACTGCTGAGAATTACCCATTCCGGTTGGCTCCATTCGGCAACACGATCCGGAGCACTATGCAAACTGCCATGGTGCGGTGCCATTAGGATCGAGCAGTCCGGCAACGGGGAAGCCAGTAATCTTTCCAGGCCACGACCTTCCACGTCACCTGGCAGAATCAAGTGTTGCCCCTGGTACGCCGTGGAAATCACCAGGCTGTTTGCATTGTCACTACCAGGCACTCCCTGGTCCGGCGGATGCATAACAGCAATTCGCACACTACCCACCCATGACAAATCACCAGCCTGCAAGTTCAGAAAGGGTACCGCCCCTTCCTGGCCAGCACGATAAATACCCGGACAAGTTGTTACCAGTGTTCGAGCCATCACCGATGGCATCCCGATACTCCGCACCTCGAATCGGTTCAACAGGTAGGGTAACGCGTTATAGTGATCGACGTCTGCGTGTGAGATCAGGATTCTATCCAGGCGCCTGATCCCACGAGACCAAAGCACCGCAGCAATCCGGCGTCCCGCGGTTTCCGGTTTCCCCAGGGAGCCTGCATCATAGAGCCAATTCTCTCCTCCCGGCATTTCCAGCAAGACGCTCGTCCCGTGTCCCACGGCAATAAAGGTACACCGCAATCCATCCCGCGGACGAAGCCATTGACCATGCCAGAGTGGCACAACGATCCCTGCCACTACCATAAACAGCAGTATCAACAGGCTACGCAAGCCATGCCGATCACGAACCCGCAACCAATAAAGACTAAGTCCCGCCAGCAAATAACAAAGCAACAATCCAGTGGCAGGCAAGCCAGGTCCCCAGGTATGGCTACCGTCCAACCCCTGAAACCATTGTACGATCGATTCGATTAGCAACAGGTTCGCCCGGCACACCCAGGCTGCTCCCATCGCCAGCACCCGGATCTGGCCAAGCGACAGGACAACGAGGCCACTGAACATCACCAGGACCATCGGAACGTACAAGACCAGGTTCAACACAACACTCGTATAGCTCAGCACATGAAAGTGATACAAAACCAACGGAGCCGTCGCAGCCCAGATCAACAGGCTCAACCACATGAGTCGGCACCCACGACTAAACAGCGCACCGGAAAGGCGATACCACCAGGGACGCGAACGTCGAATGAGTTGGTCGAGCGGGTCCGTTTCTTGCGATTCCAGGGATCGCTGCAAACCTCGAGCAAGCGCCAATACCGCCAGGAATGAAAGCTGGGTCCCCGGATCAAACAGGCAGCCAGGATTACGTATTAACAACAGCAAACCAGCCAGGGCAATCGTGTTAGCCGCAAAAATGGGACGCCCACAAAGACGTGCACCGCAAATAACCACGACCCAAGTGGTCGCACGACTGACCGGTGAACGACCGCCAGTTAAGATGGCGTAACCAATCGCCAGCAGGATCACGATCCACAACATTTTACGTCGACTGACGAGACCTAGCCGCCCCAGGAGCCAGGCACCGCTGGCCAAAATGCCCACGTGAAATCCTGACACGACCAGTAAATGAAGCGTTCCCGTCACCAGGAACGCTTCACGACGCCCTGGATCCAGCCGTTCCCTCTGCCCCACCAGGATGGCGGATGCCAACACGGCCTGCGGCACTGGCAAGTATTCCTCGAATCGCCGAGCCGCTCGTTGTCGTAGCCACTGGACCATCCGAGACAGCTTTTTTCCGACAGCTGGCTCCAAGACTCGAACACTACTCCCCGCTCCACTCAAGCGCACCAATGTCCGTTGCGCACGATAATAATCCGACACCGGAAATTCACCAGGATTTTTTGGGGCCGCTATCCGTTGTCCATGAACCCAAAGGTGCAGGCGGTCACCGGGCTGTACGTAATCCATCGTCCCGGTCAACAAGCAGATTGCCTGTCCCGTGGCACGTTTCCAGCGCAATCCATCTCGCACGGCAACCACGTCCAATGCCAGGCGATATTCCGGATCCGCTGTATCCATCGCACCACGCTCAGCAATAGGCCCAGGAACGGCCAGGGGCGTACCACGTGAAATCGCCTGCAAGGCCAGTGGCCGTGAGACACCTGTCAAGCAACGACCGATTTCCGTGGGCAGGTAAGATGACCAGTAATGATCATGCCAGGTGGCTCCCATCGCCACGATGGCAATTACTAGCGAGCAGCAGGCAGGGCGATAGAATCGCCTGCAATAACACCAACTCCATATCAACAAGGCGATCGCTGCTGACCAGCTCGCTCCATCTGCCAGGCCACCCGCACACCGATCCATCCAGATCCCAAAGCAGAAGCCTGCCACGATAACCACCAGGGGCTGATAGCGTCGCGGTGGCAGCGACCTTTCATGGTCTTTCCCTACGCTCGATGGAGCCAAGTCCCGCATAACTTTCTCCGCTACCTCACCATCAGTCAGAATGTCCGCTTGAATCCAACCTTCATTATCGCGAAAGAGGTGACAACAGAAGGTCACCCTTTCAAAGCGGACTTCCTTGCGACTGTGCCATCTTCACGAGGACCAGCAGACAGGCAGCCACCAACGCGTGACCTGCTAATAAAAGCCATAGTTGCATCTGGTCAACCGTTTCCAAGCCGGTTACATTTGGCAACCGGGGAAGGAGATGAATTCGTGATTTCGACAACATGGAAACGGTATCACTGTAAATCCTGGAGGCAACGCCTGGGCCAGTCTTTCAGAGGACTTAGCCTGGTAGGTGCCTTCGTCGTCTCCCTGGCAACACCTGCCAGTTCCTGCCAACAGCCTACACCTGACCCGGTCACCTCCTCTGCCAGGACATCCCCCCGACGCCCTGGACGCCTGTTACCCCGGAGACGCTCTCCGGCGATTCGCCCCCAACGCTCCCGCGGAAGAAAACCAATGGCCTCATTCGAATACCCGCCAACTCACCGTTCTGACCAGGTGGACAACTACCATGGCACGACCGTTGCTGATCCATATCGCTGGCTAGAAGACGTTGACAGCAAGGAGACCCATGACTGGGTCAAGGCCCAGAACCAGCTCACCTTCTCCTACCTGGAACAGATACCGGCGCGTCCAAAAATTCGTGACCGGTTAACCAAGTTGTGGAATTACGAGCGATTCGGACTACCCGCCAAACGTGGTGCCTACTATTTCTTCACTCGCAACGATGGCTTGCAAAATCAAAGTGTGCTCCACGTGGCTGAAACCTTGGACGGACCGGCACGTGTCCTGCTGGACCCCAACACGTTGTCAGACGAAGGAACGGTAGCGCTGGCAAACTGGGTTCCAAGTCCCGATGGCAAACTATTGGCGTATGGCCTGGCAGCCGATGGTTCCGACTGGCGAGAATGGCGTGTGCTCCATGTTCATGATGGCCAAATGACCATGGATCATCTGGAGTGGATCAAATTCTCCAGTGTCTCCTGGACCGCCGACAGCCAGGGATTCTTCTATAGTCGCTACGATGCGCCCCCCGAGGGAAAGCAATTCACCGGAACTAATTACTTCCAGAAGCTTTATTACCATCGTCTCGGTGATCGCCAGGAGCAGGACCAACTTATCTACGAGCGTCCTGACCACAAGGAGTGGGGATTTGGTGGCTACGTTACAGACGACGGCCGTTACCTGATCATCTCGGTATGGAAAGGAACGTTACGCAAGAACCAGCTGCTCTACAAAGATCTCACCAAGCCCGATTCCCCGATCGTCGAATTATTAACTGGCTTTGATGCAGAATACGATTTCGTTGGTAACGATGCCGAGCATTTCTGGATTGCCACCGACCGAGATGCCGCCCGCCGGAAGGTCGTCCGGATTTCACTGGAGAACCCAGGCCCTGAACACTGGCAATCGATCCTGGAAGAAAGCAAGCACGTCCTGGAGAACATTCAACTGGTTGGGCAACGGCTCCTGGCCACCTATCTCAAGGATGCGCATTCATTGGTCCAGGTATTTAGCCTGGAGGGAGAACTCGTTCACCAGTTGAAACTCCCGGGTATTGGATCGGCCCGCGGCTTTGGCGGTCGGTCGACCGACCAGGAAACTTTCTATACTTTCACGAATTACACCACGCCTTCCACGACCTATCGATTGGACATTTCGAACGGGACGAGCGCCATCTATCGTCAACCGAAAGTCCTCTTTGATCCCCAGGACTATGAAACGAGGCAGGTATTCTACCGCAGCAAGGACGGCACTCGCATTCCGATGTTCATTTCTTACCGCAAGGGAATGGGAGATCCATCACAACGTCCTACCATCCTCTACGGCTACGGTGGATTTGACATTTCATTGACTCCGGGCTTCTCGGTTGCCAACCTGGTATGGATGGAACGTGGCGGCATTTACGTTGTCGCAAATCTTCGTGGTGGTGGTGAATACGGACGGGCCTGGCACGAAGCGGGCATGCTGGCCAAAAAGCAAAACGTTTTTGACGATTTCGTGGCAGCGGCTGATTTCCTGGTCAGCGAAGGTTATACCCGGCGTGATCAACTCGCAATTCGAGGAGGCAGTAATGGGGGTCTGCTGGTCGGTGCTGTGATGACGCAGCGACCGGACTTGTGTGCTGCAGCCCTACCGGCAGTTGGTGTGATGGACATGCTGAGGTACCACAAGTTTACGATCGGCTGGGCCTGGGTCTCGGAATATGGATCCTCCGATGACCCGGACCAGTTCGCCAACCTGCTTCGATATTCACCTTTGCATCGCCTCAAACCGGGAACACAATATCCCGCCACGCTGGTCACAACAGCCGACCATGATGATCGGGTCGTACCTGGCCACAGCTTCAAATTTGCCGCTGCCTTACAGCACGCCCATCGAGGAAGCAATCCTGTCTTTATTCGCGTCGAATCAAAGGCAGGGCACGGTGCCGGCACACCCACCAGCAAACGCATTGAGATCCAGGCAGACATCATGGCATTCCTTGAAAAAGTACTCCAGGTAAAGAATTCCGACTAGTTTCAACTTATCAATAATGTCCGTCCTCTCCCCTGCGATACCTAGCCACTCCAAGGAGACCATTCATATGAAACTGGGGCTCATTAATTCCGCCTGGGTGCAAGCCAACCGGGGCACGGTCTACGGTCTCCAGCAGACCAAGGAAATTGGTTTCGATACCGTCGACATCTTCGTGGACCCCCTGGAAACGGATATTCGAGAACGCCGTCTGATTCGTGACGAATGTGCAAGGTTAGACCTGCCCATTGTTTCGATCGCCTGCGTGGCAGTCGGGCTTATCGATTTCAATCCCACGGTCCAACAATTCCACCTGGATCGGGTCAAGGCCTACCTGGATCTTGCCTACGAATACGATGCTGACAACGTCCTGCTCGTGATCGGCGAATACATCTGGAATCGGGAAGTCATTCCTCCCGAGGAACAGTGGAAAACAGGGGTCACACACTGTCGAGAGCTGGGCGATTACGCGGCGGATCTAGGCATCCAGATTGCCCTGGAACTGGAACCCTTCCCGCTGTCCCTGGTCAATGATGTAGATTCCATGGTTCGTTTCCTGGACGATTGCAATCATGAAGCCGTCCACGCAAACATCGATATCTCGCATCTACTCCTGGCCGATGTGGATGCCAGTGAACTGTCGAAACTCAAGGGCAAGGCAATTCACGTTCATATTTCTGACTGTGATGGAAAAGTGCATGGAGATCTTCCACCTGGTCGTGGCGTTGTTCCCTTTGCACCTTACCTTGAGGAAATCAAGAAACTGGAAATTGACGGAGCCATTTCCGTGGAACTCGAGTACTCTCCGGAACCGGACAAGATCAGCCAGTGGGTCGAGGAAGCGTACGTGGAAACAGCAAAGCTCATGCAGGCAGCGGGACTACGAGACAAACCCTAGCCGACAAAGTCACCATCATGACGTCACCTTCCCCAATTGAACTCGACTACCTGCCGCCATTACCGGCAGAACTCAATACCCCAATTGGTTGTATTGGCGCCGGATTCATCATGGCGGATTGCCACCTGGTCGCCTACCGACAAGCTGGTTTCAACCCGGTCGCGATTGCATCGCGTACCCCAGACCATGCCAACAAGGTTGCCCAGCGACATGGTTTGAAAGCCTACGAAAGTTACCAGGAGATGGTACGCGACGCCGCCATTGAGATCGTCGATATCGGGGTTCCCCCAGATCATCAACGGGACGTCATCCGGGACGTCATCGCTCACGGCCAGGGAATCCGGGGCATCCTTGCCCAAAAACCACTGGGAACCAGTTACCAGCAGGCACAGGAAATCGTCCGGATGTGTGACAATGCCGGGATCACCCTGGCTGTCAACCAAAACATGCGTTACGACCAATCGGTACGTGGCTGCAAAGACCTGCTCAATCGTGGCAGCCTGGGAGATCCTGTCTTTGCCAGCATTGACATGCGAGCGATTCCCCACTGGATGCCCTGGCAAGAACGACTCGGATGGGTAACCTTGCGAATCATGTCTATTCATCATTTGGACACCTTCCGCTACTGGCTGGGAGATCCAGAACGGGTTTTTTGCAGCGTGCGACCAGACCCTCGGACCTCAACCCAGTTTGCCCACCAGGATGGTATCTGTCTCTATATTCTCGAATACGCGAACGGAACCCGGGCAGCAGCCTGGGACGACGTCTGGAGCGGACCGGCACGAGAAGGGGCAGCAGCCGACCTGGGAATTCACTGGCGACTGGAAGGCACCGAGGGAATGGCCCGGGGCACAATTGGCTGGCCCGAGTACCCGGCGCGGAGCCCCAGCACAATTGATTACACGACCATCGGCGGCGGGGAAAACTGGCACCAGCCTCGTTGGGAGGAGGTCTGGTTTCCGGATGCCTTCGCAGGCCCCATGGCCCAGTTAATGATTGCCCTGGAAAAGCAGCAAGAACCCGAGATCAGCGGGCGAGACAACTTGCAAACCATGGCCCTGGTGGAAGCGTGCTATCTTTCTGTTGCCGAGCACCGGGCCGTTGGATTGGATGAAATCACCAACCCCGCAGCCACGGGACCCTAGGGAACCTCGTGTACGCTGACCACGTTATGAGCCAACGGTGCCAGGCCCGTACCGACCACAAAGACCACCCGATCTCCACGCTGCAGACATCCATCTGCCAGCCCCCAGGCTTCGATGGCCTGGCGGATATCAGCTTCTTCGCCCAGTGGCACTCCACGCAAGGGGATGATACCCCAGAACAGCGTCAGCTGGCACAGGGTCTGTTCGGAATCGCTGATTCCCACGGCTGGAATCACATCACGCTGCTTGGCCTTGATACGTGCAGTTTTCCCCGTGTGCGTGGCAATTACCACGAGCTTCGCTGCCAGCTGCTTGGCGATTTCTGCTGCTCCAAAAACAACAGCCCGTGTTACCGGGTGCACCGCTGTCGCTTGTGTTGGTCCGGGAACCTGCATGTTTGTTTCATTCATTTCCCGTTCGGTTTCCAGCATGATGCGGTTCATCATCTCAACACTTTCGCACGGATACTCACCAATCGCCGTTTCCCCGGAGAGCATGCACGCATCGGCGCCATCCAGGATCGCGTTGGCAATATCGGTTACCTCGGCCCGCGTGGGCTGTGTCGACCGATGCATACTGTCTAGCATCTGGGTCGCAACGATCACCGGCTTGGAATATTGCTGGCACACCCGGACAATTCGCTTCTGAACCATTGGTGTCTGGGCGACATCAATTTCCACGCCCAGGTCCCCTCGCGCGACCATGACACCATCTGCTGCGTCGACGATTTCTTCCAGCACCTCAAGGGCTTCAGGTTTTTCAATCTTGGCAATCACCATTGCCGATGAACCTTCATTAGCAACCAATTGTTTAAGTCGTTCGATTTCTTCCGCCGAACGCACGAAACTCAGGCTAATAAAATCCACCTTGTTCTCGGCAGCCCAGACCGCGTTACCATGATCAGCATCCGTGATCGCGTTTACGCCCAGTTTCACTCCTGGCAGGTTGATACCCTGGCGGCTGCGAATGGCTCCAGGCTGAACCACGATACAATGAACGGCACCTGGCTCTTTGCGTGTCACTCGCATACTCACCTGGCCATCAGCCAGCATCACGAGATCGCCCTCGGACAACTCGTCGACCAGGGATGGATAATTACTGGTCAATTCAGCAATATCATTGGATCGATCCTCTGCTACGAAGCGAAAGGCGTCGCCTCGATGGCAATCAATCACATCGACGGGTAGTTTACCCAGTCGAATCTTGGGCCCCGCCAAGTCAACCAGGATTCCGATGGGCCGACCGTGCTGAAGACTAAGCTGTCGAATATTTTCGACGGCGCGCTGATGTTCTGCCCGTTCACCATGAGCCATGTTGAGCCGAAACACATCGACGCCTCGTTTGACCAGATCTGCCAACGTCTGCATATCGGCAGACACTGGACCCACGGTAGCAACGATTTTCGTGCGAGCTCGCTGTAAATGAGGTTCGCTGGTAGACATTTCCGATACCGTCCGTTGACGTTATGTAAAGCGACCGACAGAATGATCAGTTGCTGTGTTATATATCGGTTCCAGCCTTTCGGGAACCAGTCCGCCGGGAGCAGTATGCAGAACCCCTCTCAATCTCCGCAGAATACGACTTCCAGTAGCCGGGCGCGGCAATTTATCCGTGCAGCCTGCTGGGCTGCCCTCCTGACCGTGCTGGTTTCAATCTGCGTTCTCGTGATCCGGATCCGCGGTGGCATGTCATCCGTAGACGCTGACACGCTGGCTGCAGCCGAAAAACAATGGGAGCTCGCCCAGGTGACGAACTATGATCTCGAGGTCGATATCAGTGAACGCCACAAACGTCGTTTACGAATCCAGGTTCGAGATTCTCAAATCACTGCGTTGTGGCGTAATGACCTGCCTATCCAGGAATATCGAGGATACCAGGCCTGGACTATAGAAGGCATGTTCCAAACCATTCGAACCGATGTGAATCAACAACTTCAACTCGCAACACCGACACCTGACACACGCCTGAACAACCTAACCGTACGTGCGTCGTTCAACCCGACCCATGGCTTTCCAGACCGTTACATTCGGATTGAACACCGACAACAGGGAAATAATCCGGAGATCTCCTGGAAAGTCATCTCGTTCAAACCGCACGAATCGTGACCTCCAGGGGATGCCACACCTACTGATTTATTCCTCGTTCCGTAGCACAATCGATCATGCATCACTACACTGAAATAAATCAGTCCAACGTTTATCCCGGACAACCAACCTGGCAGGGTGAAAGTCCATGAAATACTGGCAAGACAAAGTTGTCGTAGTGACAGGTGGCTCCTCTGGCCTCGGATTGGTCTTAAGCCAATCCTTTGCCGCTGCAGGCTGCCAGGTCATCATGGCGGCACGTGGACAAGAGCAGGGAACGCAGGCCGTTAAAACCATCGAGACTGGGAACGCCCGCTTCGTGGCAACGGATGTCACCGATTCCGCTTCGGTCAACCAGCTGGTGGAAAACGTAATTCAGCAAGAGGGGCGGATCGATGCCTGGGTGAACAACGCCGGACGCAGCTCACGTGGCCTGGCCCAGGAAACCTCGGTCGAGGAATTCGAAGAACTACTGCAACTCAATTTTATTGCCCTGGCACGATGTAGCCAGGCTGCCATTCCCCACCTGATCAAGAGCCGTGGCCACCTCGTCAATATCGGTTCACTCTCCTCCAAGACCGCTTCGCCCTACATGGGCGGTTACGCGGCCAGCAAGTATCCCGTCGCTGCCTATTCCCAGCAACTACGCCTCGAACACTCGTCACGCTCACTGCACGTACTGCTCGTAGCACCGGGCCCCATACGACGCCAGGACAGTACACCACGTTACCAGGATCAAGCGCAGGACCTCCCGGAAACTGCCGGACGACCAGGGGGCGGTGTTAAGCTCAAGGGAATCTGCCCACAACGACTCGCAGATAAAATCATGAGAGCCTGTCAACGTCGAAAGCCGGAGTTGGTAGTACCCGGATATGCCCGCTTTCTTTTCGCGCTGGCTCAACTATGCCCAGGATGGGGAGACTGGATTGTCCGTAAAATGACCGGATCCCGAGGTGCCAAGCAGGTCCACAACGAGGACTGAAGCCGGCAAATCTGTTTGCGTTCGCTTGAAACTGCTGGATGGTACGTCTAAGATGCGCAGTCTGATTTCCAGCCACGCAGCCCAAAGGAATTCCCGGTATGAAACTGCTGAAACTACAAGTCCTGGCCCAACCTTTGCTCGTTCTTATACTGGCTTTTACTGCCCTGCAGGGTACCTGCCAGGCTGCTGATCGCAGCCCGAACATCGTTATCATTTTCGCTGACGATCTCGGCTATGGTGACCTGGGCTGTTTTGGAAACCCGACCATCCAGACGCCACACCTGGACCGCATGGCACGTGAAGGAATGAAACTCACCCAGTTTTATTCAGCGGCACCCGTCTGTACCCCCAGTCGTGCTGCGTTGATGACAGGCAGGCTACCCGCTCGCAGTGGTATGTGCAGTAACAAGCGGCGCGTCCTGTTCCCCAATTCCAAGGGTGGAATTCCAGCCCGGGAAATCACGCTGGCAGAAGCACTGAAGACCAAGGGATATGCAACGGCCTGTATTGGCAAATGGCACCTGGGTCATTTAAAGCCTTTCCTTCCCACGTCCAATGGGTTCGATTCCTACCTGGGCATTCCTTACTCCAATGACATGGATCGTGTGGCCACCGCTCCCAAGGGCCGCGCTGCCTTCCTGAATCCCAAGATCGAGTACTGGAACGTACCGCTAATGCATAATACAGATATCATTGAGCGGCCAGCTGAACAAACCACGATCACGCGGCGTTACACGGAAGCTGCCATCGACTTCATCGAGCAAAAAAAAGACCAACCGTTTTTCCTCTATCTCCCACACAGCCTGCCTCACGTACCCCTGTTTCGATCCAAGGCATTTGCAGGACAAAGTCGGCGTGGACTGTACGGTGATGTCATCGAGGAAATTGATTGGAGTGTTGGCCAGGTACTCAATACCCTGAAACGGTGTGGTATCGACAAGCATACGCTGGTCTTCTTCACCAGTGACAACGGCCCCTGGCTTACGTTTAACGAACATGGTGGTTCAGCCGGACTGCTACGAGATGGCAAGGGCAGCACCTGGGAAGGAGGCATGCGGGAACCAACCCTCGCCTGGTGGCCTGGCACCATCAAGCCGGCCTCGGTTTCAGCTGCTGTCAGCAGCACCATGGACATCTATGCAACCGCCATGAAGCAGGCCGATATCCCCTTGCCAACGGATCGCACCCTGGACAGTCATGACCTGACCCCGGTCCTCACCGGTACCGGCAATAGCAGCCGCGAGCTGCTGTTCTACTACCGCGGTTATCGCTTGATGGCCGTTCGCAAGGGGCCCTGGAAGATGCACTTGATGACCCAGAATGCTTACGGTCAACGTGAGCCGGTAAAGCATGATGCACCGCAACTCTATCACCTGGAACATGATCCCAGCGAAAAGTATGAAATCGGCAAGAACCATCCCAAGGTCATCGCCGAACTACTCAAGGATATCAAGCGGCATCAGCAAGCCATGAAACCAGCTCCCTCGCAACTGGAACTGTAATCCGCTGACCTTGCTCCTTGCATGGCCTGCCTGAATCTGGCACTATATTTAATCGGTCTCATTTGACGACCATTCATTCCTTTGTCTCACGCTACTACGGAAGATCTAACATGTCCGCATTTCCTGAAATCGAAAAAATCGCCTACGAGGGTCCTGACACAAAAAATCCCCTGGCATTTCGCTGGTACAACGAGGATGAAGTTGTCGAAGGCAAAACGAT
>JAZADA010000425.1:0-5946 GCA_036124135.1 Planctomycetota bacterium
AACTGCTTGGCCAATGCCTACCCAGGCCCGACTTCAGCGACTGGTCAGCATGGATATAAACTGGTATCAATAGACCCCTTCAGAAATCAATTACGATGCTCCGCCCCTGGAGCTGGAGACCCGTCACGAGGAGCCTAGGAATCGATGAATGTCCTGATTATCGGAAATGGGGGTCGAGAACACGCCCTGGCCTGGAAAATCTCGCAAAGCACGCAAGTAGAACGCGTCTTTGTTGCTCCGGGCAACGCCGGAACCGCCATCGATTGCGAAAATGTGATTCTCGATATCAACGATGCGAACGGCCTGCAGAGATTTGCCCGTCAAAATGACGTCGAACTGACGGTCGTCGGCCCGGAAGCCCCCCTGGCTGCCGGCCTGATCGATGGCCTGCAAAAACTGGGAATGAAAGCCTTCGGCCCAACCCAGAACGCTGCTCAACTCGAGGCCAGCAAGGTCTTTTGCAAGCAGTTACTCCGAACAGCTGACATTCCGACTGCTGATTTCCAGGTTTTCCCCGATGCTGAAAGCGCCAATCGCTATGTCCAGGAACTGTATCCAGAAGACCACGAGAACCTTCCGCTGGTCGTCAAGGCCGATGGCCTGGCTGCCGGCAAGGGCGTCATCGTTTGTTCCACCCGACAGGAGGCCCTGGATGCCATCGACCAGATCGCTACACAGCGGGTCTTTGGCGACGCGGGCAACCAGTTGATTATCGAAGACCGTCTGGAAGGCCAAGAAGTCAGCGTCCTGGCGATTACCGATGGCCAAACGATCGTGACGCTACCACCGGCACAAGATCACAAACCGGCCCTGGACGGAGACCAAGGCCCCAATACGGGAGGCATGGGAGCCTACAGCCCTGCCCCGGTTATCGACAGCAAGACACTGACCTGGGTCGAGGAACACGTCCTGGTCCCCACGGTTCATGCCATGAAACGCTCCCGCAGTCCGTTCCGCGGTGTACTCTATGCGGGCCTCATGATGACACGACAAGGCCCGCGAGTGCTCGAATACAACGTTCGCTTCGGCGATCCGGAATGCCAACCCTTACTGATGCGTCTGCAATCGGACCTGGTGGAAGTGATCGAGGCGACTATCGAGGGTCGCCTGGAAAAGCTGGCACCACTCCAGTGGGATCCCCGCCCCTCCGTGTGCGTGGTCATGGCCAGCAAGGGATATCCTGGCAGCTACGATAAGGGACATCCGATCAGCGGCCTGGACGCTGCAGCGGAAATACCGGACGTCAAGGTGTTTCACGCGGGCACGCAACTACAAAACAACGTGCCCGTCACGCAGGGTGGTCGCGTACTGGGCGTGACCGCCATGGGAGACACGATCCGCGAAGCCAAGCAACAGGCTTACCACGCAGTCGAAGCCATTAGCTGGCCAGGAGCCTGGTGCCGCACGGACATCTCCGACAAGGCCATCACTGACCAACCTGCCTAGGATCACGCACTGGCAACCGGGCCATCGCATCACCCCACGTCACCCAGGTCAAGCACTTTCCCATAGCGTGTCAGGACCATCTGCCGCAACCTGGACAGCGTTGGCTCTGCCAATCCGGGATCGGCATCGACCATTTCCTGGGCCACGGCGCGAGCCTCAATCAACAGGTCCATATCACGCGTCAGGTCAGCGATATGCAGGGGCGGCATACCATGCTGTCGAAAGCCAAACAACTCACCGGGCCCCCGCAGGCCAAAATCGACTTCGGCCAACTCGAAGCCATCCGTCATGTTCACCAGGGCTTCCAGTCGTTGCTCGGCCTCCGTGTTCGCCGGTTCGGCAAACACGCAAACGTAGCCAGGATGCTTGCCCCGGCGCACGCGTCCCCGTAACTGATGTAGTTGAGCCAGGCCAAATTGCTGTCCACTCATGATCGTCATGAGCGTGGCATTGGGAACATCCACTCCCACCTCGACTACCGAGGTAGCGACCAGCACCTGGATCTTGCCCTCGGCAAAATCCTGCATGACGGCATCTTTTTCCCGGGCCGGCAACCGACCATGAATCAATCCCAGTCGAAAATCACTTAACTCCCCGTTCGCCAGCCCTTCGTAACAGGCTTCCACGCTCGCCAGGTCATGATGATTAGACTGCTCAACCACCGGACTAACGACGTATCCCTGGCGACCTTCCCGCAGCTTCTTGCGAAAGAACTCCCACCATTGCTCCGTCCGTTCCAGCGACTCACAGTACGTGTGCACCACTTGCTGGTGGGGCCCCTGCCGGATCGTAGAAATATCCAGGTCACCAAACAGGGTCATGGCGATCGTGCGCGGAATGGGAGTGGCTGTCATAACCAGGTAATGCGGATCGAGCCCGGACTGCTTGAGGACCGCACGCTGGCGAACCCCGAACTTGTGCTGTTCGTCAATAATGACCAGTCCCAACCTGGCAAACACCACGTCTTCCTGGGCCACGGCATGTGTCCCGATCACCAGGTCGACTTCACCAGCAGCAATCCGTGCTAAAACCTCTGCACGCTGTCCAGCAGCCAGGCTCCCGGTCAGCAGCGCGATCCGCACACGGCTGTTTTCCAGATCTCGCGCCAGGGTCCGGGCATGCTGGTTGGCCAGTATTTCAGTCGGTGCCATGAGGACCGCCTGGCAGCCATGTGCCACGGCTTGCAGGAGCGCATATTCTGCCACGGCCGTTTTGCCACTGCCCACGTCCCCCTGCAACAAGCGGTTCATGGGTACTTCCCTGGCCATGTCTGCACCAATCTCTTCGATGGCCGTCAGCTGGTCAGGAGTCAGTTCGAACGGGAACAGGCGAGTAATCCTGGCATGGATCTTACCGTTGCCAGGCAGGGCTGGCGCCCGGGATTGCTGAATACGATGTGCGCGGCGGACTGCCAATGCTAATTGCAGCACCAGCAGCTCCTGGAACACGAAACGACGTCGGGCGGCGGCCAGTGAAGCCTGGTCATCCGGCTCGTGAATCTGTCGCAGGGCCGTATGAATCGGTAACAACCGATGCTCTTCCAGGAACAACTCCGGCAAAGTTTCCACCAGCGATTCAGTAAACTCTTCCACGACCTGCCAGACCAATCGTCGCATCTGGTACTGGTTGATACCCTCGGTCAATCGATAGACCGGTAAGATCTGACCGGCCGGTGGTTCCTCGTCAGCTGCCAGGTGCACGACCTGCGGATGGCTGATCTCCCAGTGCCCCTTCCGCTGCTGAAAGGTCCCGGAAAACATCACGGGCTGATCAATCTCAAAACGATCCTTGAGGTACGGCTGGTTAAACCAGTTGCCATGCAATCGCTCCTCACCATCCGCAATCGTCACGGTCAGTCGTGAGCGGCCCCGTCCGGTGGGTCGCAAATCGATCTTCTCCACGACGCCACAGACACTGGCCGCCTGCCCCTCGACCAATTCGGCCAGCAACACCCGTTCGCTCCAATCCTGGTAGCTGCGCGGAAAGCAGAACAGCAGGTCCGTGGCGGTTCTGATATCCATGCGGTTCAGCAATTCCGCACGACGCGGCCCGACCCCCTTGAGGTACTGGACCTGCGTTGTCAAATCCGGCAAAGGTTCATGATCCGTCGTTGTCACGGGGTTCGATTCCATCCCGCCTACGGGTTCAGAGGTATTTCTGGTAAGCGGCCACTGCCAGCTCGTCACAGCGATCATTTTCCGGGTGGCCACTATGTCCGGCTACCCGATGATACTGAACCTGCTGAACCTGCAATAGTGCATCCAGTTGCTGCCAGAGATCCACGTTCTTGATCGGGACCCACCGTTTTCCATCCTTGCGTCGCCAGTCATTCGCCTTCCAGCGAGGCAACCATTCAGCAATTCCCTTGCCGACGTAAACGCTGTCCGTAAACAGGTCCACGCGACAGGGATACTTGAGCGCGGAGAGTCCCTCGATCACGGCCACCAGTTCCATGCGGTTGTTGGTTGTTTCACGATCCCCGCCACTGGCCTCCTTTTCCTGACCGCTGGTGACGTGGCGCAAGAGAAAGCCCCATCCTCCCGGACCCGGGTTGCCACTGCAGCCCCCGTCCGTATAGAGCTGTACATCCGCTTCTGGTGGAGAAGCTTCATTCATCGGCGATCCAGGCTCCCCTTCCAAGGCGTATCCGTCATCAAGATCCAACGATTTCCTGCTCGTCACGGGGACGGGGTCTCTGTTGCCGGCGGTGAATCCGTGGGCAACCGGGCCTGTGAAATCAAATCCTGCTGCTGTAATTTTGTCATGTCATCCAACTTGGCCGCCAGGCGTCCATCCTGCTGCGATCGCTCGCGGGCTACCCAGGGGAGAACCACGCGAAACGTGCTGCCAATTCCAAGCTGGCTCTCGAAACTGATTTCACCGTCCATCAGCTTGCACAATTCCTTGAGGATCGATAGCCCCAGTCCGGTCCCGGAATATTCCCGGGTCAGGTTATCACCTCCGAAGGCAGCGGTGCCCTGACGAAACTTCTCGAAGATCACCTCGCGATCTTCTTCAGCGATACCGACCCCCGTATCGGTCACGGTAAGTTCCAACTGCCCATCCGAATCACAAACAGCCCTGACCGTGATACGTCCTCCCTCGGGAGTGAACTTGATTGCGTTGGAAAGCAGGTTCATCAGGATCTGCTGAACCTTGGCCTGGTCCTGGTAGAGCGGAGTTTCATTACCACTGACCTGGACCTCCAGGTCAATATTCTTCTCCTCGGTCAGGGACCGCATCATGTCACACTGGGCCTGGACGACCGTTTCCACGAAGAATTCCGAAGGACGCAAATCCATCTTGCCGGCCTCCATCTTGGCCAGGTCCAGGATGTCGTTGATCATTTCCAGCAGCAATCGCCCTGATTTCTGGATATTCTCCGCATATCGCCGTTGCTTGTCATTGAGGGACCCAATCCCCTGCAACACCTCGGAAAAACCGATGATACTGTTGAGTGGCGTCCGTAATTCATGACTCATGTTGGCCAGGAAATCTCCCTTGAGCCGGTTCATTTCATAGAGCCGCATGTTCAGCTGGGCCAACTCGTCGACCTTGTTATCCAGGTCCGTGTTCACCTCCCGCAACTCGCTCTGCGCCTCGGTCAGGTGACGCAACATCCGGTTAAACGATTCGGCGAGATCTTCAAATTCATCATTCGTTCGAATGTCCGCTCGCTGCTCAGAATCACCCTGGATAATCGAATCGCTCACCTCGCGCAGATGTTTCAACGGGCGCACGATCACGTACCGCACGATCACGTACAGGGCAATCATTGCCACGAACACAGTAAAGATCGCGACCGCGATCAGGATCGCCCGCGCCCGGTTAATCGCGGCCTGGGTCTCCTCGTACGGAAACACGACCTTGACGACCACGAACGGTGGCTCTGTGCCCTCCAGCTGGTTGCCTCCGGACGCCGCCTCGGCACCCTCGCCCACGGTATCCAGGTGACAGGCCTGGCAGTTCGTACCCCAGTAGACCGGTTCGAAATAGTGGTATTCTTTACCGGCTCGGTCAGTCTGGATCCGTCGTTCTGCCCGCACCGGAAGATCATCCTGGACCACTGCAAACTGGTCCATCGCACCGGTGATGGCGTTTCCATCCAGCGGTGGAGTCGGGGGCTGAATGCGAGGACGTACTTCCGTCGTGGACGGATCTCCGCCTACCGTTCCCGGTACGACTGCCGCAGTGGCCAGCCGATCCAGTTGCTGCTTCTGGATTTTTTTCAGTCCTTCAATGATGGCGATTTCTTCTGGATCCTGGGTCGTCTTTACCCTGAGCCAGGTTGGCTTGGGCTCCCCTTTGAGCCCCAGGATCTCGTGTCGCTTGTACACCTGGTGTTTTTCAAACTCGGCCAGGACATCCTTGACCAGTTCGTCATGCTCCTGGAACGTTTCCCAGGCCTTGAAGTGGGTCTTCAGCATGATCAGGTCAACCAGGTCACGCCCCTTACCGCGTGTATTGGTCATCACGAGGTCTTCTGCCACGCGATCCACA
>JAZADA010000426.1:0-5896 GCA_036124135.1 Planctomycetota bacterium
TCGGCACCGGGTGTCTCTGGCATTTAATCACGTTTGTGTTGCGGCGCCCTGTCTAACTTGCACAACGTCAGGGGACCAGCAGCATGATCTGCGGCGTTCCCACCGACAGCCTTGCAGACGCCGCCCCAGGGAGCGAAGATGGAAGCTGTGAAAGCGAGACTTCCACGACCCGAGGGAAAACTTCATGAAAAGACTGCTTGCCTGCCTGTTGCTGTCCGCGTTGACGGCTGTTCCTGCTTCGGCTGCCAAACAACCCAACGTCATTGTTCTATTTGCGGATGACCTCGGTTACGGGGAGCTAAGCTGCCAGGGCAACCCGGAGATCCCGACGCCTCATATCGACTCGATCGCCAGCAATGGTGTTCGTTTCACTGACGGCTATGTGGCCGGTCCCAACTGCAGTCCCTCGCGGGCAGGACTCTTGACCGGGCGAATTCCGACTCGCTTCGGGTATGAATTCAATCCCACTGGTGCGCTCAACGAACAGCCGGGCTTCGGTCTGCCGGTTTCGGAGATCACGATTGCCGAAACGTTGCAGAACTCTGGTTACACGACTGGATTGATCGGCAAATGGCATCAAGGTGGCACCGCAGCTTACCATCCCTTTCGGCATGGCTTCGACGAGTTCTTCGGATTCCTGCATGAAGGGCACTACTTCGTGCCGCCTCCGTACAACGGAGTCACCACGATGTTGCGGCGCAAGACGCTTCCCGGCGGACGCACGGGCCGCTGGCTCGGAAACAAGGGGCTCATCTATACCGATCACATGGGCAGCAATGAGCCCGATTACGATGCCGACAATCCAATCACTCGTGGCGGTCAACCTGTTGTCGAAACAGCATACCTGACCGATGCGTTCACACGCGAAGCCGTCGATTTCATCGATCGTCACGACGACAAACCTTTCTTTCTGTACCTCGCCTACAATGCTGTCCACAGCCCGCTGCAAGGAGCCGATGCGTACATGAAAAAGTTCGCGCACATCAAAGATATTCACCGCCGCATCTTTGCCGCGATGCTGGCGAACATGGACGACAGCGTCGGCGCGGTCATGAAACAACTGCGAAAATCCGGACTCGAAGAAAACACCCTGGTCTTTTTCCTGAGCGACAATGGTGGCCCAACTCGCGAACTCACTTCCTCCAACCTGCCTTTGCGAGGTGAGAAAGGCCAGATGTATGAGGGTGCCATACGGGTTCCCTTCATGGTCCAATGGAAAGGCACGCTGCCTCCAGGAAAGGTCTATGACAAGCCGGTCAGTTCGATGGATATCTTCGCCACGGCAGCAGCAATCGCTGGAGCGAAAACACCCAGGCAGGTCGAAGGCGTGGACCTGGTTCCCTTCCTCACCGGCAAAGACAACGGCCGACCGCATCAGACGCTCTACTGGCGCCAGGGTGGAAAGACCGCCCTTCGTCACGGTGACTGGAAACTTCTTCGCATGGGCAAAAGGTTGGATCCAGGTAACGCCAGGTGGGAACTTTATGATTTATCAAAGGACATCTCCGAGAAACAAAACCTGGCCACATCTCATCCCGAACGTCTCAGCGAATTGATAGAGCGATGGCAGAAGATGAACGAGGAAATGAGTGACCGGCTGTTTTAAATGAGCCTCGCAAGGCCAGGCATGCAGGACGAGAATGTTTCCCTGCTCAATGCATTCCATTCACCCACGAGTCTACACAGATGGATCAAACGGTTATGAGTATTCGACGTCGGGATTTCCTGGCCACCACCGCTTCACTGGCAGCTACGCACCGCGCTTTCTGTGATACGCCGAAGGCCAAGGGACCACCCACGGCCGAGGCCCTGCAACAGGCGGCCAAGGCACCCTTGTTGAAACTGGAATCCCTCAAAGACCCACTCGTGATCGAATCGATGGAACTCCTGCGACAGGGGAGTGAATTCCTGGTACGTGTTCGCTCCAAGGACGGGCTGGAAGCGATTGCCGCCGCCAACTCGAAGAAAATGCGCGAAACATTTCCCATTTTCCTGGCACGCGTCGCTCCCTTTTTTATCGGGAAGGACGCGCGGAAAATCGAATCCCTGCTGGACGATCTTTACCGCACCAACAGTAATTACAAGCTGCAAGGCCTGGCTTTCTGGGTATGCGTCGCAGCCGCCGAGATCGCTGTCCTGGATTTACTTGGCAAGGCGAGTGGCCAGTCCATCGCCGAGTTATTCGGCGGCCGTCTACGCCGTGATATTCCTGTTTATCGCGCCAGCAGCAATCGGGGAAACCGCCCGGAACGGGAAATCGAACACCTGAAACAACTGGTTTCCGAAACCGGTGCCCGTGCCATCAAGTTCCGTCTTGGTGGACGCATGAGTAACAACCGGGATTCGTTGCGGGGTCGCACCGAGTCCCTGATCCCACTCGTGCGCCGTGAGTTCGGCGACCAGATGACACTCTATGCTGATTCCAACAGTTCCTATGATGTCGAAAACGCGATTCGCATTGGCCATCTCATGGAAGACCATGGCTATGCTTTCTTCGAAGAACCTTGCCCATTCGATCATATCTGGGATACCAAGCAGGTAGCAGACCGCTTGAAAATACCGGTGGCTGGCGGAGAGCAGGAATACAGCATGCGGCGCTTCCAGTGGGCGATTCAAAATCGCGGCCTGGATATCGTGCAGCCCGATCTGCATTACTTTGGCGGTTTCATTCGCAGCACACGGGTTGCTCGCATGGCAGACGTCGCCGGCTTGCCATGTACCGCTCACATGTCAGGTGCCGGCCTGGGATATCTTTACGTGTTGCATTTTGCCTCCTACGTGCCGAATTCAGGTGAACACCAGGAATTCAAGGGAACCAGCAAGATTCCCTTGGAATGTGATACATCCGATCTGAAGTGCCATGACGGAGTGATACGTGTACCAACAGGCCCCGGCTTTGGCATTACTATCAGCGCAAATTACCTGCGACGAGCCAAGACCGTGAAACTTTGACGTAACGCCAGGAACCCGACGTCAGCCAGGCTGACCTAGGGAGCCTTTCCACGTATACAATAGAGCTTGTTGCTCCCTCGTAGCAGCAAGCTTCCCTGTGTGACGGCAGGCGTCGACCAGAACAGGTCATCCAACTGGTTTTCCCCCACGACCTTGAACTCAGCACCCGACTTGATAACAAACGTCTTGCCCGATTCATCCAGCAAGAACACATGCTTGTCATTAGCCCACGAACTGGCCGTGATGGACTTGGCCCCGGGTAACCGGGACTTGTAGATTCGTTCACCGGTCTTGGCAAGATAACAGGAAAGAAACCCCCGACTACATACGTAAAGATGTTCACCACTCACCACCGGTGAAGCCATCCCCGGCCCTGATCGCATCTGCGCCCAGGCCACCCCCTTGGGTAATTCGTCAACATTCAGGCTCGCTTCACCCTGGATCTCCGGCCCCAGGGCAAGCAGTGGTCCCTGGCTCCGAGGCCCACTATTACCAAGGAAAATATGCTTATCATCTGATGCCGGCGAGGCGGTAAAGGCCGAGCTGACATCCGTTAATCGCCACTGGGTTTTTCCCGTGTTGGGATGATACCCCGTGACCGTACCCGAACCGCAAATCACCAGGTCCGTTCGCTTGCCATGCTCCCAGATAAAGGGCGTAGACCAACTCGTCCCCGAGGAACGTTTCTGTTTCCAGATCTCCTTGCCAGTGGCCGCATCGAGAGCCACGACAAACGAATCCCTGTCATTATCGCATTGCAAAAACACCTTATTGTCCTTGAGTGCCAGCGAACTGCCGGTCCCAAAACCGTTACCACTGGGGAAGGCACCAACATTCACAGACCAGGCCACCTTGCCATCCAGGTCGACGGCAGTAACCTCACCAATCGTGGCAAAATAACAAAAGACGTATTTACCGTCCGTAGTCGGTGATTCGGTTGCATAGGTATTGGAGGGATGAATCGCATACCTGGGTTGCTTGCGGGCCAGAGTTGTTTCCCATTGAACAGAACCATCTTTGAGACTGAGACAGATCAACTTGAAGTCCAGTGGCTGCGTCGGCTTTTTACCACGCATATTCCGAACGCCCCCGCTGAATCCGAGCGGCTTGGTGTTATTGGAATCCACTGCCGCTGTAACAAACACGCGTTCTCCCACGACAATCGGCGACGCCCAGCCACCACCCGGAATCGGCTGGCTCCAGGCCATGTTTTGTTCCATGGACCACTGCACAGGATGATCTAAATCACCAATCTGCCCATTCCCGGCAGGCCCTCGACACCGGGGCCAATCGGCCACCGACTCATCCAGCAAACAACTTCCAACCAGGCTCCAGGCCAACACAAACGCAACAGCACGCATCAAGGCACCCCCCTTTCATGTAAAGCCCACTATCCTACCGTGTTGTCGCAGTAATTGCACCTGCCTGGCTCACTTCGTAACCAGCTAACTGCAGCTAAACGCCTTTCACGCGTTGCCCCAGCAAGTAAAATGGGGACTGTCTCCGGACGTCTTATCCGAAAGACCTGGTCATCGGCTAGCCAGTTTTCCCAGCCGATTCGCAATTCCAGAAGGAACTTTTCCGATGACTGTTTCGCGTCGATCATTCGTCAAGGCAATGGGCGCAGTTGGCGCGGGATTATCGTTCACTGCACCAGGGATCATCAGCGCCCAATCTCCCGGTGAAAAGCTGAACATCGCTGCCATTGGAGTTGGGGGAAGAGGCTGGTCTGACGTGAATTCCGCTTCCCAGGGGCATAACCTGGTCGCCTTTTGTGACGTCGTAACCGGGGTATCCACCCGCAAGGGTGGATATACGGAAGCGGCAAAGAAGTGGCCGAAGGCCAGACGCTACCAGGATTGGAGAAAGTTGCTGGACGAGAGCCACGACATTGATGCAGTCACCATCTCCACTCCCGATCATATGCATGCCTTACCGACCCTGGCAGCAATGCGTTTAGGCAAACATGTTTTTACACAAAAACCTCTGACGCATACGATCCATGAGTCGCGTGCACTCTTGCTGGAGGCTCGGCGGAGTGGTGTCGCAACGCAAATGGGCATCCAGAACCAGTCACTGGTCGGGCATCGCACCACCGCAGCATTAATTCGTGCAGGCTTGATCGGAAAGATCAAGGAGGCACATGGCTGGAGCCACAAGGGATGGGCTGGCCCAAAAGAAGGGCGACCATCTCGCCCGGATACCATACCCAAAGGATTGGACTGGGATCTTTGGCTCGGCGTTGCTCCTGGCAGGCCGTATGCAAACAAGATCTACCAGCCCATGAATTGGCGTGGCTGGCTGGACTTTGGTTCGGGAACCCTGGGGGACATGGGAATCCACATTCTTGAACCGATGGTCTCCTCGCTGGATGTGGGCCCACCCGTTTCCGTCAAAAGCCTGGGCTTGCCACCAAACCCTGAAACATGGCAACCTGCCAACACCATTCAATACGAGTTCACGGGCAACCAATATACCGCCGAGGACGTTTTCCCTTACGTGTGGCGGGATGGAAAAGCAGGCCGCCCTCCCCTTTCGACTTCTGAACATCTACCAGCAGACCTGAAGTTGCCAAGACAGGGGACCTTGTTTGTCGGTGAAAAGGGTGCCATCATTCATCCGCACGGAGGAAGCCCCATGGTCTTCCCCATGGACCTGTTAACCGGTTTTGACATACCGACTATCGAGAAACGTGGACATTACGACAGTTGGCGCGAAGCAATCCGCACCGGCAAACCAGCCTGTGCGTCATTTGAATTTTCTGCACCACTTACCGAAACCGTGTTACTTGGTAATATCGCGGTAAGATTTCCAAATGAGAAACTCAAGTGGAACACCAGGGATCTCAGGTTTACTAACAACGACAAGGCAAACGTCTTTGTACGATCCGAGTACAGGAAAGCATGGCAGACAGAGGGCCTCTAGTGAGCCCCTGCAGCAACTG
>JAZADA010000427.1:0-9263 GCA_036124135.1 Planctomycetota bacterium
CCACCAGGGCCGCTACTGCTTTCTTCGCACCTGGCAGATTGAGAGTACCGACGTGCAGCCCGTCGCCGAGATCCTGGGGCGAGGTACTGACATAGGCCGCCGGCAGATCAGCCAGTTTTTTCTGCGCCTGGTAGTTTTGTTTTTCCGGATCTAACTGCCTGGACAATCGTGGCAGTTCCTGGGCATTACCCCGGGCGTCTACGAGCCCGCTCAGCAGCAAAATGATCGCGACATGTCGATTCATCTTTGTTTCCCTTGCGACCATCGAGGTCTCAATAATCATCACTTTTACAGGAAATACATGCAACGTTTCCTGTTTTTCCTCTACCGCTAATCAATCGCCGTAATCCTACTCAAGTATTCTAATTGAAGGCCCGAGCATGATTATATATACTATGGGATAAGGCTTGATTAGTCGTTATGAGAACTCAAGAAGGAACGCCATGAGAATCAATCGCAGAACAATGATCCAAAACATGGTTGGCGGCGTTGGCGCTGCTGTCGGCACCTCGTTGCTGGGTAACGTTACCAGGGCCGCAGGTACCGCAAGCTCCGCGAGTGGCCCACGTCGGATCATTTTCTTCATGCAGAACCAGGGATTTGATCCCAAGACCTGTATTCCCAAGGGAATGAACAGTAGCGGTTCGCTGGCGAACGTCAAGCTTCCCGAGCCTGTCAAAGCGCTCGAGCCTTACAAGGAACGATTGCACATCATCAACGGCCTGCACGGTACGCACACCAGCCCGTCCCACAGCGCCTTTTTCGGCGCACTCGGTGGCTATCGCGGTAGTGACGGTGTACCCCCCAGTGGTCCCACGATCGATTACGAACTCAGCAAGGCCTTGCCGCAGACTCTCCTGCCTCACCTCTGCATTGGCATGGACTCCATTGAAAACATGAAGGCCAAGCCCACGATCGCGACATTGTCGGCCAGCGGCGCTGGACAACCGATCTTCATGCACTCGAATCCAAATCATCTTTACCAGATGCTGTATGGTGGCATCTCCAGTGGCAACATTCGACTGCAGCATGAAGCGCGATCGAACGTGTTGAACCAGGTTGAACTGCTGGCTGCCACCAAGGGTCGCTCGGTCCCAACCGCAGATCAACAGCGTTACGGTCAATACGTCCAGGGATTCAAGAATGTCAACGGCCTGCGAGATCGCCTCGATACGGTTGCTGATCACTTGCGCAAATTCGCGCCGACGGTCGACGAACGATACACCAATCCAGAGTTCGAAACCGACTGGCATGATATCCTGCTGGATCTCGGTATCTCGGCAATCACCTCCGGTATCACCAATACCCTGACCATCGGCTCAGGTCGTGGCGAAATCTTCGGCGCCTGGAAAGGACTGGGAGTCGAGCAACAGGGACATAACCTGGGACATATGGCACAGCCCGACAATCCGATCTGGATCAAGATTCGCCAGTACAACAGTCGGATGCTCGTGAGGATCATGGAAGCGCTCGACAGCGTGCCCGAAGGCAGCGGCACCATGATGGACAACACCCTGATCGTTTACACCAGCAACAACGCTGACAAGCAGCACACCAACGGTGCTAACTGGCCCGTCATGCTGCTGGGTAACATGGACGGTGCCTGTAAAACCGGTTGCTTCACGCAACTGGACGGTAAGCGACCCATAAACGCCTTGTACACGACGCTGCTGAGAGCCGCCGGGAAAAACGTTGATCGTTTCAACATGAACGAACAACTGGCCAAGAAGTTCGATGCCAGTACCGGGCCCGTCAAGGAATTGCTGGTATGAGCAGGATCGTCTTGGTAGGGACCCTGCTCTGCTGGAGCTTCCTGTCCGTGGCAAGTGGTCAGACCTACACGCCCGGCCAGCAGGTCAACAAGGATTTTGCCGGCTTTGCCCAGGCGTTTCTTACCAACCACTGCGTGGACTGTCATGGCAAGACAGAACCGGAGGGTAACCTCTCACTCCACGACCTGGGACCTGTCGATGAAGTCAACTCCGGAACGTGGAAAGCCATCTGGGCACAGGTCACCTTGAAGGAGATGCCACCCAAGGATGCCGATCAACCAGGGGTTATTGGCAGGCTGCAGTTTTCGGACTGGATCGTTCGTGAACTGACCCGGGTCATGCGAGACCAGGGTGGATTCCGTGCTCATCTCGATCCCAACAAGGGCAACTTCGTCGATCATGACCTACTGTTCGGCCCGCTGCCAAAAGGCATCAAGCTCGCACCGGCTTCTTCGCCGGCGCGCATCTGGCGTGTGACGCCGCAGGAGTATATCACGCGCCTGAACGAATTAATCAACCGGGAACCCGAGTTCGATCCTGAAAAACCTGGCCAGCGTACCCGTGGTGATGTCGTTCCCACCAACCACGGCGGTGAACTCAAGCTCTACTTCGGCACGGACCGTATTATCCGGTGGGAGGGTGGAACCGTGGCCTACGCCACCGCCGTGAAGAGTGTCCCTGCAGTTCTCTCGTCAGCGCGAAATCATGGGCTGGAAAACTACCCTGACTTTTACACCGTCAACAGTGCCGAGGCGACACAGATTCTCAGCAAGGCGGAGAACATCCTTCAATACATGGCTTACGGTCCGTTGAGTCTCGCGAATCCAGAACAAATCACGGACGACCCCAAGACATACGACAAGGTCAAACCAGCAGGAGATCTTCGTGGACTCCCCACGGCGATTGTCTACAGCACGAAGATCATGCGTCCGCTGACACCCGTCTACCACCTCATGAAGGAGGAGGGGGTCCCTGACAGGCATCTGCGAGATGCCGTGGACTACCTGTTCGAAGCATTGACGTTCCGCTTGCCCAGCAAGGAAGAATCAGACACCTACCTGGCAATCGTCAAGCAATCCATCGAGAAGCTTGGCAAGGAAGACGGTGCCATCCTCGGCCTGTCATCTATTTTCCTCGATCGCGATGCACTTTTCAGGCCGGAACTGGCTGACAACGGAAAACCGGACCAATACGGTCGCGTCATGCTCCAGGACTCGGAGCTGGGCCTCGCGGTAAACCATGCCCTCAGCTACATCAAGCCTGATGAGCAGCTCCGGAAAGCGATCCTGGAGGGTCGAATGCGAACCAGGGCCGATGTGAAACGCGAGGTTGAACGCATGCTCGCCGACAACAGCATTCGTAAACCACGCATCCTGCGATTCTTCCGTGACTATTTTGACCACGACCTGGGTGGCTACATCTGCAAGGATTCGAAAGCCCTGGCAGATACGGGTGCCAGTAACCGAGGGCAGGCCCACTATCGCGCCATGTTCGACGCCACAGCGAGCACGGATCGCCTCATTGAACTGATCCTGCAGGAAGACAAGGACGTACTCCGGCAGTTACTGACGACCGACAAGGTCGTGGCAACTAATTCAGACAGGGTTTATTTCGGTAAGAAGCGTACCAAGGAAGAGGTAGCAGCGGCCGTGGTCATCGCAAAGAAGGCCGCAGAGGAGCAGGTCAAGAAAGACACCGTCGCACTTAAATCACTTGAAAAAGAGGTTGCCGAGTTGGAGTCCCAGCTGAAGGCCAACCCCAAGGCAAAGGAAACGCAGCGGGCCCTGGATCGAAAAAAGAAAACGCTGGTGGCTGCCATGAAGAAAGTCACAGCAGCCAAGAAGAAGCGTACCGGTGGCAATCACAGCGTTGCCGAGGCAAAGCTGTCTGGTCCCAAGATGTACGCCCGTGTGAGTCGTCGCAGCTTTGGCAATGGCTCCATGAAACCAACTCGTATCCTGGCCACGGTCCCCGCAGGCCAACGTCTCGGTATCCTGACACACCCCAGCTGGCTTGTTTCACACTCCGATGCCATGGACAACCACGCCATCCTCCGTGGCCGGTGGATTCGTGAACGACTACTCGGTGGCGGCATTCCTGATGTCCCCATCACGGTGGATGCGATGCTCCCGAACGAGCCACAGAACACACTACGGGAACGTATGCAGGTCACCAGGAAAGCCTATTGCTGGACCTGCCACAAGAAGATGGATCCACTTGGGCTGCCGTTCGAGATGTATAACCACGCCGGCCTATACCGAGAAACTGAACTCAACAAACCTGTCGATACCACGGGTGAGATCATCGATTCCGGTGATCCCACACTCGACGGCAAAGTCTCAAATGCCATCGAGATGATTGAACAACTCGCGGAAAGCAAACGCGTTGAACAGGTCTTCGTTCGCCACGCCTTCCGTTTCTGGATGGGCCGCAATGAAACACTCAACGACGCACCTGTGCTCCAGGAAGCCTATCGCGTGTACAAGGAGAGCGGCGGCAGCATGAATGCCCTGATCACGTCGCTGGTCACCTCCGATGCCTTCCTCTATCGTAAAGTGGAACGCCCCGCTGCCACCCGCTAGGGCCCATCCATCTCAGCAGGCCTGCTGGATCGGTGTTGCAACCGGCCCCTTCTGCCGTAATACGGTTTGCCCTGGGATACCGTTGTCCGATACAATCGTTAGCTCACGATCGGATTTTTCTCCAGGAGTATCGCCATGAATCACCTTCATCGCCGCCAATTTATCCAAACCACGCTGGCCACAGGCGCCGCAGCTACCCTGCCAACCCGCTCAGCCTGGGCAACCAATGCCAACGAGGAAATTGGAGTCGGTTTCATCAGCTGTGGTGGTCGTGCCAGCGGACTCATGAAAACATTCAGCAGGATTCCCGGGGTCAACATCACGGGCCTCTGTGACCCGGACAAGGATCGGGTCGGCGCAGCGAGCAAACGCTTCCCCAAGGCCAAGACCTGGACCCATCTGAGAGGCTTGCTGGAAGACAAATCGATCGATGCGGTGGTGGTCGCCACCTGCAACCACTGGCATTGCCTGGCGGCGATCTGGGCGATGGAAGCGGGCAAGGATGTCTACGTCGAAAAACCGCTCTCCCATTCGCAATGGGAAGGTCGCCAGACGGTTGCCGCCGCACGCAAGTACGGTCGCATCTGCCAACTGGGAACCCAGCAGCGTTCGGATCCCATGCAAGCCGAGATCAAGAAATTCCTGCACGAGGAAAAAGCGCTGGGTGAAATTCTTTCAGCACGCGTTAATCGTTTCGGAGTCCGGGGTGCTATCGGCAAACGAACCGAACCCCTGGCAGTATCCAAGAACGTCGATTACGACGTCTGGCTAGGGCCAGCGCAGTCAGAACCTCTTTATCGAAACAAGCTGCATTACGACTGGCACTGGGACTTCAATACCGGTTCCGGTGAAATGGGCAACTGGGGAGTGCATGTCCTGGATGACTGTCGCAACAATATCTTCCAGGACCAGGTAACCCTTCCCAAGCGTATTCTCGGTGGCGGCGGCCGCGTGGCCTACAACGATGCCGGCGAAACGCCCAATGTGCACTTTTGCTACTTTGACACCGGGGGCATCCCCGTGGTGATCGCCCTCTCGAACATCACGGCTGGAAGTAATTCCAAGAAGGGTTCCCCGCATCCGGGTCCCGGCAGTGGTTACATGGCCTTCTGTGAAGGGGGACGTTTCGAGGGACAACGCGGACGTGCCGTGGCATTCGACAAGGATGGGAAAACAATCAAGACGTTCCGGGGCAACAGTGGCAACGGCCTGCACCAGCAGAACTTTATCGATGCCGTCCGTAGTCGTGATGCCTCGACGCTCAACGCAGATGTCCAGGTCGGTCATGATTCCACCGGCTGGTGCAACCTGGCCAACGTGACATTCCAAGCCGGCAAAGCCTTCTCCTACGATGATGCCAGGCAGGTCAAGAAAGGAAGTCAGCTGTGGGGCAGCGTACTGGGCGACATGGACAAGCTACTCAAGGCACATGGACTGGGGCTGGAGAGCACTGACATCAAGCTTAGCCCGGTCTTGACCATCAATCCCAAGACGGAGCAATTCGTCGGTAGTGATGCCGAGGCAGCCAACCAGTTCCTGAAACGAGAATACCGCAAGGGTTACGAGGTTCCCAACCTCACCTCCTGATCGGTCACAGCGATTCCAGGCAAGATTCCAGGTAGCTCCAACGGTACCCTCACTTGGGCTCACTCGTCAGGCGGTCCACCAGGTAAGCCTCGACGTTCTTGTGCTGAATCCCTGGGGCTCCGGGGTAGACCAATTCACAGGCCACGCCCTGGGATCGCATCTGCTGCTGCAACTTCACCCCGAAATTGGACGTATGGGTAGGATCTTTCTGGTCCTTGCCCAACGCCGGAGGCGCGTTGTAATACAGGTATACCGGTGGATCCCCTCGCGAAACAAGCGCATAGGGAGAGTACTCGTTAATCCAGGGAAGAATCTCGTCACGCCGCGCCAGGAAAGCAGCAAAATCCTGCTGAAACTTTTTACCACCTTCTTTAAAAATACCAAACGCATGGCTGCCGTAGCGACTGTTGGGAGTCCATTCCTTCATCTGCTGCGGATCAAGCGTGGTCTGGGCCCCCAGCACGGCAGCACAGAGCAAGCGAGTCGATTGCCTGGCCACGGGATCCTTGCTGTCCGGATCAGCCAGGTCATCATGAAAAGCTAACCAGAGGCTTGAGCAAGCACCCGCAGAACCTCCGCAGGCGGCAATTCGGCTCGGATCAATGTTCCAGTCCTTGGCTTGACTGCGTACGAACTGCAAGGCTCGAGCCGCATCGTGCAATGGTGCTTTGACCGGTGGCTTGACTCCTCCCTCGACCGCTTCGCGGATAAAACGATACTCGATCGACACTGCTGAAATCCCTTTCTCTAACAGCCTCGGCAGCATTCCCACCAAGTGGCGGTTCATCCGATCACCTCCCTGCCAGCCACCGCCATGAATGAAGAACAGGAGGGGAGCCGGTTTTTTCGTCTCTGCCTGCCAAAAGTGCATCACCTGTTTGGGATGTTTTCCATAAGCAACATCCTTTTTCGTTGGCGCCGGTGGAGCAGCCGCCCATACGTCGCTGGCCTCGAAGGTTACCAGCAGGCACAACAGGATGGACATGACACCGATATTTCTCATGACACGTTTCTTTCTTAATCCAGAGGTACGCATGACGGCGCGCTTACTAATCAATCGAGGTAAGACCCATCACTCACGAAACGGGCTGCGGTTTCAGAGGTAATCTCTCCGGCCTGCAGCAACTGCTTGATGGACTCGTCGAGCGAGACCATTCCCTCGTCGCGCCCACTCAGAATGTAACGATCGATACTTAACAGCTTGCCGGTACGAATGCCGTTGGCAATCGGAGTATTGTTGAACATGATTTCCAGTGCCAGGCGACGCTTGTCCCCGTCCAGGCTGCTGGGCAACAGGTGCTGGCTGATCACGGCACGTAAGCTGACAGCCAGTTGTGAACGAATCTCGTCCTGCACGATCTGAGGAAAGAGGTCTGCATAGCGTGAAATGGCCCCCTTCACGTCCCGCGTGTGGATGGTAGCAAAGACCAGGTGACCGGTTTCAGCGGCGCTGAGGGTCATCTGTGCCGTCTCACGATCACGAATTTCACCCACCAGGATAACATCGGGATCCTGTCGCAACCCATACTTCAAGCCATCTGCGAAAGTAAGGACATCCTCACCAATCTCGCGCTGGGCGATGATCGAGTCGGCCACCTTGGGATAGAGGTATTCGACCGGTTCTTCCACGGTCACGATCCTGCGACCTCCGGCCTGGTTAATCAGGTTCACGATCATGGCTAACGTGGTTGTCTTTCCTGACCCGGTAACGCCCGTCACGAGCACCAGGCCGTTGCGCAGGTTTGCCAGTTTTTGCGCGATCGGTCGAGGAAATCCCGCCCACTCGAAATCCGGGATCTCGGTGGGAATGACTCGGAAACAGGCGCCCATTTTGCCACTGCTGTAAAAATAATTGGCCCGGAAACGCATGGGCTTATCATGGATATCGATTTCCAGGCAGTAATCCGCATTCTTGTGTGCAACCACCTGTTCCATGACCACGGTCGGACAAATTGCCGTCAGCATTTGCTGCAAGTCCTCCCCCTCGAGGACCGTGTCTTCCAGTTCCTGCAAGCGACCGTGAATTCGGATTGCAGGAGGGTAGCCAGCCACGAGGTGTAGATCTGAAGCGTCTGAATCGACTGATTGCGTCAACCAGGCTTGTACCTGTTCCGGGCAATCAGATGTCGCATGGCTCGTCACTTTTCGTTCCCCCTGGCTCCCTGGTCGTCAATGCCATCATGCCGTGTATGCCTGTATGGTACTCGACGTTCTGAACGTTTGAAACAGCCCGGCATGCTCCTTCGTCGCTTGCCTCGCACCCCGGGCTCTGGCTATAACTGCACACGGTCAACCGTATTTATCACCTGCCAAGAGGTCTACCGATGATTCGCCTGTCACTCCTAATGGTTCTCTTCCTGTCGAACGCTGTTCTGCTACCAGCCGTGGAACCATCTCACTGGCCCCAGGGGACAGGTCCCCAGTCACGCTTCTCGGCACCGGAAACACAGGTCCCGACATCATGGAGCGTGGTACGAAATCAGCATATCCGTTGGCGAAAGAAACTTTCCGAAACGGGCCAAAGCACCGTCATTAGCTGGGGCTCCCGGATCTTCTTCACGACCATGGAAGACGTCTCCGCGGATTCGGAGTTCGGTCAGAACATCGTCGCCTATTGCTGTGAAGCCGCTACGGGCAAGACACTCTGGAAACGCACCATCAAGGCAAGCCATCCTCTCCGCCTGTCCGGGTGTTTTAGTGACAGTTCGGCACCGCCGGCATTAACGGATGGTAAGCACGTGGTCTTTTTTAATGCCTCGGGCACGATTACCTGTTTTGACCTTGATGGGAAGCAACAGTGGTCACGAACGCTCATGGCCGTGGGTCGTTCACAACCGTTCCTGCTGGCCGGCCAGGTTATTTTCATTCACCAGACCTACATGCCTGACGCTAAAGGGCATTTTTCCCACGAGCACAAGAACGCTCCGGTTTCCGAATGGACCCAGTTACAGGCACTGGACCTGGCCACCGGCAAATCGACCTGGCGAAGTCGTTGTGGAGCCAACATGGGTTGTATCCCCCTGCCCCATCGCCTGGCTTCCGGTCGTCATGTCATCTTCGTGGGACGCGGGGGTGGGCATTCTCCCCCGGAAAAACCAGAAGGTATCTCCATGATTGATGGGCATGATGGAAAAACGATTTGGACGCTGCCGCTACCAGGTTTCATGAGTACCATGTCCTACCATTGTGCAGGCTCGCACGTATTGGTTTTTCATGACGACAAGCATCTTTGGGTCGATACCGCGACGGGGAAAATCACCCGGCAGGTCACTTTCCTGAAAGATGTTTCCGTTCGCAGGCATACGACCAAACGTTGGGAGAC
>JAZADA010000428.1:0-14840 GCA_036124135.1 Planctomycetota bacterium
GTATCCGTCATGACTTGTTAGACGAGGCCGGCGACGCGAATGCTTTCTACAAGGAACTCCAACAGTTGCGAGCAGGGCCTACCACGACCTATTACCTGCTTGAACATGCCCTGGCCCTGCCGCTGGCAAAACAACCCGTGATCATTGAACATGCTCATTTACGTAACCAGGAGCATCTGGCAGGTAAACGGTATCTCGGGCGCCCTGTTGATGGACTGGTCCTGGTCGTTCCCCGACGTTTCGCCGACAATGGCAAACTAGCCATCATCCAGGAAAGTTTTCTCAACATCCATCGCTGGCAGACCCGTGGACTGGCCAGTCAGCCCGACTGGCTGGTATCTATTTCCCAGCCCTGAGACAGTGCCTTGCCCCGTCCAATCTTTGCCCCGTCCGATCTTTGCCTAGAGAGGCAAATCCACGGAACGTCGTTCACGCGCACTAATGGCCACCGCTTCGGTAAATTCCATGTAGCGGACACCCGTCCGAAAATCATTGAATTGAACTGTTTCCTGTCCCCGGATAGCATTCACGAACTCTTCCTCGACACGCCATTTCCCCACCTTGTCGGCCGGTATTTCGACTTCCGTGAAATCGTCTTCTCCAGTCCTTGAAAACATCAACTTGTCTTCCGGGGCCAGCAGGTACTTCAAGGTTCCGCCTGTTCCATAAAGATGGATCTGGGTACCGGGTCCATGGTGACAGACGCCACTAAGATGATAGATACCGTGAACTCCACCCGGCAATTCGGTCAGCACGTGGACACTATCGGGAGTACCAACCTGTTTCAATTCATCCGTGTCTGGATCCAGGCGACTCTTGATGAATGTCTGAACCTGCGCGGACACCCGAACTGGATCAGCAACCCAGCGCACGAGTGGTTCATGGACGATCCCCAGGGCCAGCATATTCAACCCGCTGTACTCCTCTGACTGTCGCCAATGAAGTGGCACAGTTGGATCGAGTAACGAATCATTCGTTGCCAACACCACCACTTCACGCAGTTCACCGATCTCACCACCGTCTAGCATTTCCCGCATCACTTGATGGGCCCGCATTCCCAGCGGACTGGGCACGATCTGTGTCACTAATTCCGGACGAGCCTGGCTGGCAGCAAACATTTGATGTGCCTCGGTCGCATTCATCGCCATCCGGGCTTCCGTGAGGACATGCTTACCGGCCTGCAGGGCAGCCAGCGTGATAGGACAGTGCATGTACGGCCAAGTACCGATCAGCACGGCATCGACGTCCGGGTCGGCAACCAGGTCCTGCCACTGCTCGTAATGCTGGGGAATTCCGTATTCAACCGCTGCTCGGCGTGTTGTTTGCGTAGTGCGATTACAGACACCGTGCAATTGCACATCATCGCAGGCCAGCAATCCCGGGATATGACGCAGGCGCGTATTGGCACCCAATCCCACGATACCAATTCGGATCGTACTCATCTCTTAATCTGCCTCCAGGTCCAGGTGCTGTGCCTCGGGAACTTGCTCGCGAATCTCATCCTCGATATCGTCAATTTCATCTGCCAACAAATCGATCAAATCATCTGCATACTGGTTAATAAATCGGGAAAACTCTTCGTAGGTTTTAATCCCCTTAAAAGCCGCCTCTAGATCTGTTTCCATTTTCTTAGCCAGTTCCTGCCCATCGAACCGTACATCTGCCTTCACGCGGTAGGTTTCCGTATCCAGGATACGACTGCGCAAATCCACGACCTCTTCAACCGTGGGGTTCTCTTGCAGGATCTGCAAGACCTGTTGTCTCAGGTGCGGGGGCATAGCAGCTCCCACCAGTAATTCACGATTGCGCTGGATCAACCAGATCGCAATGGCGCCCAGCAAAAAACCGACCGTTAATGAACCGACAGCATCCCAGTATGCGTGGCCGGTAACCTTGGTCAACATGATCGCCACGAAAGCAATGACGATTCCCACGCAGGCTGCAGTATCTTCCAGGATCACTGCGACCCCAGCAGGATCAGCCTGTGTCCGCAGGTACTGGAAGAATGGCAGGTGCTGAGATTTTTTTCGCATGGCCTGGATCGCCATGATCAACACGATCGCTTCCACGATGAACGAGAACAACAGGATTCCCATTGCCGGCCCATAATACTCGTCCAGGTGCAGGTCATGGGGATGAATCAACGCACTTACCCCGTGGTAAATCGTGACACCACAACCGAGAAAGAAAATTCCCACGGCCGAGATCAGTGCCCAGACATAACGTTCAGCACCGTAACCATATTGAAATTCCACATCTGCTCGTCGATTCGAACGCACGATCCCAACCAACAGCAACAATTGATTGAGAAAATCAGCCAGCGAATGAATCGCCTCCGATAACATCGCCCCGGAACCGGTCACCACGCATCCAACTGTCTTCGCAATCATCACACAGAAATTTCCGATCAATGCCGAAACCACTGCGAGTTTGGATCCACCTGCTGCCATCGCCTCAACTATCCCTGCTTAGTAATCGTTCAATCACTGGATCTCGACAAACGCTGCAGATCCCTTTCCTTCAACCATGCCAAGAAACCCGGATCCAGTCAATCCGGCAACGGTTTGACGTATGAAATAGGTTACTCCCGGTCGCCAATAGGCTCACCGTCATCTTATACTAAACGAACGTCGCCGGGACATCTGGATCTCAAACAAAGTACTTTCACGATGCTATACGTCGGACTTACACTTGTTTTTCTGGCTGGGTTAGGCGGTGGCTTTCTCTGGGGCCGTCAACACAACCGATTCGCCCTGCAAGATCCGTTGACACACCTGCCCAACAAACCCGCTTTCAACCAGCGACTCGAATCGCTCCTGGGAAACAACGGTTCATCGCTGGAACCCTTGGCCATCCTGTTTCTCGATATCGATCACTTCAAACAAATTAATGACCGCCACGGGCACCTGGCTGGTGATGAAGTCCTCCGGCAATTGGGAAACCTGCTGGCTACCACGGGGGAACCTCACAACGTCTTTCGTTGGGGTGGCGATGAATTTACGATCCTGCGCTTCGGATCCAGGAAATCGGTTGAACAGTACGCAGTCACTATTCAACAAGCCATTAAAGAACTGGCGATCAGCCGGCAGTCCCCGGAAATCGTTATCACGGTCAGTGTCGGAGTCGCTCAACAAGCAGCGGATGAAGCCGGTAGCCATTTACTAAAAAGAGCCGACCAGGCTTTATACGAGGCAAAACGGAACGGCCGCAACCAGATCTATTGGTCTGCTAGCATCACCAGCTGAATCTTTTTGGCTTACCAGCGAACTGCTTTTTGTAACCAATAACATAACTTTTATTTTCACTCGAAAAACGACCTTGACCCGGTACAGAGAATCCCATATTCTCCCGCCTCACTTGCAGAGCAGTCAGTTGTTTGCTCAATCGACTGCGACTTCAAGCGGTACCAGGAAATGCTTAATGTCGAGTTCGGATGTTCACTCGCGTTAAACAAACCTGTCCAGGCAATTGGCACGGACGCCAATGACTGGCGGGAAAAATCCTGGAACAACTTGAGCCAAAACGGACCAAGGCATCGTTGGCAGGGAAGCCAAAGTCGCTACCGTCCAATCGCTCCCGGAAACTTTACGGAGTCCTTCGCCCCCCTGGGACCCGTCGATTCCGGGAGCTTTTTTTATGCGCACAGTGCTAATATCCACAGTGCTAAGCTAATATCCACAGTGCTAATCTCCACGATTCCGTTGGGCTGCTGGTCAACCTGGGTTACGGTACCGTCTGGACGCTGCCAGGCAGCAGCCGACTAAATTTCGAGATTTCCCACCCGGTTCACCAGGACCTGGACGGCGTCCAGCTGGAAACGGACTGGACACTCGCTGGCAGCTGGTCCAAGGGTTTCTAGGAACGGTGGCTAACCCTCGGCAGCCTTTCCATCCAGGCAACGACGCGCCAAAGACATTGCTTCTCGGCCCGTGCAAAGAGACGGGTGAAACATCGGTGCATAAACAGCGGCGAGGTCCAGGCATTGCCCATGCAACGCCATCTCGACCAGGTCATTGCCGGAGAGGGTCATTCGCCCTGCTCGTTTCACCAGCGAGAATTTCATCGGACCTATACCATCGTAACTTCGATAAACCACCTCGGTGCAGACCAATTGATCTGACCTGGAAAAATCGAAGCTAAAATCGTAACTCTTGCCGGCATGTTCCAACCCACGAACGAGGGATTCTCCGATGGCCGGCAAATCGATCTTGGGCCTCAGGATACTAATGGAATCAGAAGCAAACGGTGACGCCAGGGAACGAACCAACACACCGTCTTTCATCGATTCCAGTACGAATCTCCGCCCGCTCTCAGGAACCACCCCTGGCAACTGGTGTCGCCGAAAAGAGGGCTGCTGGGAGAGACCAAGTTCCTCGGTTTCCTTTTCGGTTCCCAGGTACACGGCCACGTGAGGCCAGTAACCTGGAAGGAAATAATTGGTAAGAGCATATTCCTTGCGGGTTGCAATCACATCACCGGGACGCAGCAGTTGCCGAAACTGGTCCTGGATATCGGGAGGCAACCCAGGCGCATGTCCTCGCTTGACATACCGATTCGCCACCGCGATGCCCCCCAGCTTCTGCAACCCATAAATCGCCCGACCCAGGATTTTATCACGCAACCCTTCGGTCACCTGGTTGATCCGGGATCGCAATTGAACACCTGCAAACTGGGACAAGGACACATCCAGGCGATGTTTCAACCGCTGGATAATATCCATTAATGGTTGCAAGTCAGCATCCTCTTCCATCCTGGACACCAAGTGCCCCTCGTGACGCCGGTAGTAGTCGATGGCATGGTACAGGTGCCAGGCATGCCGATTACTGGTCAGGGATTTTTGGACCGTGTCATAGACCCGGGCAGGAATGCCAAACTCCACGTTCGGTTCATTCAATTTCCGTTTCACGATCGGACGACCTTCGACCGTTTCCCGCAGGAAACGAGCGGCGTCCACCAGGATCAGGGCTGCAGCGAACGCGACCAGGAAGGTACGCTCTCCTTCCGGTCCATACAGTTCTTCATCCTTGCGTAACGAAGTCACCAGTTCCAACAGGGCATTGCGAGATTGCCAGTAAACAATCAACAGGGACAGGACCTGGTGCTCCTGGTCCGGGGTGAAATGACCCTGTTCCTCGGTTGAGATCGAGGCCACCAGCAAATTCGCCTGGGACTTAAGCGATTCCAGGGTCGCCGCCAGGTGGACGACGGCTCTCAGGTGACACTGCTGAACTGCCTCGCTCGCGGGTACCTGGCTCATGATGGAGTCAACCTGCTTCTTGGATATCCGAGATTGTCCAATAGCTCCGTTTCGAAGACTTATCATACTGACAACTGATACTCAGTTCCAACGGGATCGTCCGGGTTGATCCATCCTGCTGGAACCGGGCATGGTACACCTGCTTGATCGTAATGACCTGCAGGTGACTACGCTGGGACACCTGGGAGGCCAGCGTATAGATCGCCTGTTCTTTTTGTGCGACCAGGGTCTTGATCGGTTCATCGCTGACAAATTGCTCGATCATATCCTTGAGTTTTACGTCATTCTGATATTCCTCGCGCGGGATCAGGCTCGTGGAAAGTCGTCGCTTGGGATCCATCAAGAGCTGGTGTGCCGTGTAGATGGATCCTTCCTGGAGCAACGTAAACCAGCGCATTGCAAATTGCTCTGCCTGCTGGTTCACCGCGGTCTTGCGCATGTAATGACGCGCGGGAGCCATGGAACCGAACAACAGGGCCAGCAGCAATCCCGTCACGGCCAGTCCACGTCCCGTGAGATTGGAATCGATCCGGTTAATGCCACGTAATGCCAGGATCGCAACCGTGATGGTCACCAGCGGGAAAATCCAGAAAACAATATAGACGGGAGCCAGCATCGAGGACACGCCCAGCAGCAAGGCCAGCACTGCAGACCTGGAAACCGCACGATACCCAGGGCCTTCGAGTCCCTCGCCACGATCATAGAATTCGGACATGCCAAGGACTCCCGACATCAACCAGCGACCAAGATATTTCTATTTCATTGCTCGTTGAAGTTCATTCAACGACGTCACTCCCTGGACCACGGCCAGGATCCCTTCTTCTTGCAGGGTACGATTTCCGGCCTTTCGCGATAATTGCCTGATCACGTCCAGTCGAGGCTGCTTGACCAGGGCCTGTCGTATCGAATCATCTATCTTGAGTAACTCAAAAAAACCAATTCGACCCCGATAGCCCACGCCATTACAGTCCGGGCACACCTCGGGTTCACCCTTCTTTCGTTTCGGTTCACTTTCCGGTGGGGGCGGCTGGTACTCACGGTAAAGTGTCGACACGCGATCGGCTGGTATTCTCAGTTTTTGCAGTAGCGCCGGGTTCGGCCGGTAAGGCTGCTTACAACTTTCACACAAGCGCCGTACCAGGCGCATGTTGAGGACGGCCAGTACCGCCTCCGAGAAATTATCCGGGTTGGGCTGCAAGGACTTGATGCGTAACAATGCCTCGGCACAATCCTTGGCCTGGACACTCGTGAAGACCAGGTACTTGTCCTCGATAATCTGCTCGCACAACCGGTCCAATAATTCCCGGTTGGGAATACGCGGAAAAAGAAACATGTCATGTTGCTCACGGAACAACTTGGTCATGATTTCATTAACTTCTGAACTGTTCTCCGGGTCGTAAGTAACCGCCCTGACGTTCTCTACTTCCTCTTCCGCTGGATCAGCCGTATCGACACAGATACAGGAGTTCATGTAACGATCCGTGGTTCCCAGGCCAACTCTCCAAAGAGTTGACAAGCCACCGGTAGCCGGGGCTGACATGACAAATAATCCCTGGGTAGGAGGCGGGATTTCGCCATCCATCGAACGACCCACCAACTGCTTGAACTCGGCCACCATTTTCTCTCGCATCCCAAGATCTTCCAGTGATACCAGCACCTGGTCCTTGGGTGCCAGCTTGATCAGGACGCGTTCGCCCGTCTTGGTGCCCTGGCTGGTGATCGTACAGTTCATTTGAACCTTCTCATAGCGAACTGAGAATTCACCTGTTTGCCGGGCTCGTCGTTCCTTGACATTCAGGTTTGCCAGCGTTTTCAACACGGCTAACATGAGGTCACCTGTCGGCCGATCCATGGGAGGAATCCGCTGCATGATGCCATCGACATCGATGCCACCAGCCACCGACTGACGACTGAAATCCAACAAGACGCGATGCGACCGTTTTTCGATCACCGTCAAGAACAATTCCTTCGCCGTTATGATCCCTTCGGACTGGCGCACCTTGATCAGGTTCGCTTCATTCTCACTACGATCTCCACCTGCCGCCTTGAACATGACAGGAGGACCCATGTCCCCGGGGATCAATGATTCTTCTTTTTTCTTGCGACCAAACATCAGGGCGAAACCATTCGTGAGAGGAGTCTAAAGCTCTATTATACCATGTAAAACCGGAAGGCATGGGCTTAAATAATACCGGGTTGGCTGACATTAATTCCTTTCAACGCCATTTTTAATGCATCCTTGTTCGGTGCCACACGGAAAGCGGTTTCCCGGTCAATAAGATCTTCGTCGATCAATTGCTTCAAGCTCATCGTGAAATTCTGCATCCCGTCTTCTGCACCAATTCGAATGGCATCTCCCAGTTTTTCGTCTTCCCCTTCCAGTACCAGTTTCTGGATCATCGGCGAAAAGGTCATGATTTCAACGGTCGGTACTCGCCCCACCCCTTCCTTGATAGAAGGCAGGAGTTTCTGAGCCAGGATGCCCTTCATGTTAAAAGCAATCGCACTACGAATCGCAGTGTGCATCTCCTCGGGGAACAGATCCAGGATTCGACCAATTGTTGTGGGAGAACTGGAAGCATGAATCGTGCCAAAAACCAGGTGACCGGTTTCAGCCGCATGAATGGCTGTCATGAACGTTTCCTGGTCACGCATTTCACCAACAAGGATGATGTCCGGATCCTCTCGCACTGCATGCTTCATGGCAATATCAAAATCACGAACATCCATCCCAACTTCCCGCTGGTTAATCAAGCACTTGTCCTCGGTGTAAACGAATTCAATCGGATCCTCGAGGGTCAGAATGTGCTTGCGGTAATGTTGGTTAATCCAGTTAAGCATGGATGCGATGGTGGTTGATTTCCCCGACCCGGTTACACCAGCCAGCAAGACCATGCCCTGGTCAAACTTGCACAATTCTTCAATGATCGGTGGCAAGTGCAGTCCATCGAAGCTCGGAATCCAGTTATTCACACGACGTGCCACCATGCCAAGCTTTCCCAACTGCTGCAGGATATTAACACGAAATCGCCATTCCACGCCGTCCACGTCGACGACGTGAGCAAAATCGCAACCCCCGTCCTCTTCCAGGATCCGCTTGGTACGCTTGTTCAACATGGGAAAAATAAGCCGGACCATTTCCTCGTTCTCAATCGCTCCGCGATTGAGCGGGCGCAGGGTCCCATCCACACGCACGATCGGTGAACGACCTGCCTTGAGATGCAAGTCGCTCCCCTCCAGCTTCACGAGGGCACGAAATATCTTGTCAACTTCCAGCTCTTCACGTTTGGCTAGATAATCATTCGCATCGGATTCCTGGATCGTCACATCAGCCGGTTGGTCACTGCTTCCCATCGCTTTCGTTCTCCTTCTATTCCCTTGCAGGGCAAATCACTGCCGTCACCAGGTAAACCCGACGACCGGTGGCCTCTTCTATTGTAATCGTACCGGAACACCCTGGTCCCGCATAAATTCCTTGGTTTCGGAAATCGTATATTCCCCAAAATGAAAGATGCTGGCTGCCAGGGCCGCATCAGCGTGTCCCAGCAAGATCGCCTCGGCCAAGTGACGTGGCTCTCCCGCGCCGCCGCTAGCAACCACGGGAATCGTAACTGCATCACTGACAGCACGCGTGATCTCCAGGTCATACCCATCCTTGGTTCCATCACAATCCATACTAGTCAGCACAAGTTCACCGGCACCCAGTTGCTGAACCTCGCAAGCCCAGGAAACCGCCTGCAACCCTGTCGGTGTACGACCACCGTGGATATGTACTTCCCAGACTTCTTCCGGCCCATCTTCGCTTTCCCGATAAACTCGCTTCGGATCGATATTGACAACAATACACTGGCTGCCGAACCGTTCCGCGGCACGTTCGATAAACCCAGGATCCTCGCAGGCTGCCGAATTGATCGAGACCTTGTCGGTACCTGCATTGAGCAGATCACGAATATCTTCGAGGGTTCGAATTCCACCGCCTACGGTCAGGGGCATAAATACCTCCTCGGCGGTTCGACGCACCACGTCAATCATGATGTCACGCCCCTCGTGGCTGGCCGTGATATCCAGGAACACCAGCTCATCAGCCCCTTCCTGTTCATAACGCTTGGCAACTTCGACCGGATCTCCCGCATCGCGCAGGCTAACGAAATTCGTTCCTTTGACGACACGTCCACGATCAACATCCAGGCAAGGGATTACACGTTTGGCGAGCATTCCGTGAATTTACTGTATGCGTGGTTTCGCCACCGACAGCAAACCAGGAAGTGGTCACGTACGCATGTTCCGTGACCACCCACGTTCCTCGCTTGCCAGGGTCATCCTTCCGGGATACCCGACACCCTATAACTTGGCAATTGCTTCTCGCGCAACAGCCAGGCACTGTTTCATGTCATCAATCGGATTACTCGGGTTTGCCTCGTATTCCAGGGACAACGAACCATCCGCAGGGAAGCTGACTTTTTTCAGCGCCTTGAACAATCCCAGTACATCCAGGTGACCAGAACCAATCACGACATTGTGTGATTTCTTTTCCTGCTTCTCTTCATCCTTCATGTGAACACCAAATACCCGCGGACCCAGTTCATGAACCGCTTTCACGGGGTCTTCCTTGCTGCGAATAAAGTGCCCCGTATCGACGCAGGCTCCAATCAGTTTATGGTGCCCGCTCACGGCCTTTTTAACACTGTCAATACTATCGTACAGAGCTCCCGGTCCATGGTTATGAATCGCGATACGGATGTTGTACTCGGCGACCAACTTGTCCAGGCTATCAAAAGAATCCGGCGTCGGATTGGCCGTGATATTGCGAATACCGGCCCGCTTGGCAAATTCGAACACCTTGCGGTTCGCCTCATGATCCTTCGAGAAACGGTTCACCCCGTGGGCGCTCAACGTGACCTTCGCCCGCTCAAGCAGCTGGCGATTCTCTGCCAGTTGGGCCGCGGTCGCATTGGGATTAAGGTGCTTGCTGTAAAACTCGACGAAATGCAATCCCATCCCCTGGATATGACGTACCGCATCCACCACGTTATAGTTCCTCAGAGAAAAACTCTGGACACCGATTGGCAAGCCGCGGTAAGGATCATCAGCAGCCAGGATTCCAGGAACATCAAAAATAGTTGCGCCCGCCGCAGCGGCTGTCGTCAATGCCAGGAAACGACGACGGTTGAACGATGTAGACATAGGAACTTTCCTTCGCGAGAGGATGACTTTTCACGACTGCTCATGGTAACCCAGGGCTACCTGGCCGGGTCGCGATGACATGTTTCAGGTTTCATGCCTGATCATAACCCAGAAGGCTTGAACGCTCAATCATCCCAGCTGCCGGATCCTGAACCCTGCTGCTTTTAAAGGCACTTCAAGGTTGCCCAGGATCGCCTGCTCTCAACCATCGTACATGCTCATCGCATCATCCAGGTACTCCTGGATCACCTCGCACTCCGGTAATGATTCCAGGAACAGGCGACCATACGGCTTGTTGTAAATTCGCGGATCCAACAACACGACGGTGCCATGATCATGCTGGGTTCGTATCAACCGTCCGAATCCCTGCAGGAACTTGATCACTGCCTCGGGAAGCTGGTAGTCCAGGAAGGGATTACCGCCAGCTGCTCGGATAGACTCGATCCGAGCCTCGATCACCGGGTGATCAGGAACACTGAACGGCAACTTCGGAATAATGACATTCTGCAAGGCATCTCCAGGAACATCGACCCCGTACCAGAAACTGTCCGTACCAAGCAGGATCGAGCGCGGGTTTTCCTTGAATCGCTCCAGCATCTGATGACGGGGCAGACCGTCGGCCTGGTTCAACAACTGCAGGTCATGCTCGATTAACCAGGAAGCTAGCTGCTTGCCTGCCTGTCGCATCATTTCATAACTGGTAAACAACACGAAGGCGTGCCCATCCGTCCGGGCCGCATAGCGCTTGATCATCTCGGTTGTCGATCGCTGAAACGACTCTCTGTCTTCCGAGGGATCCGGCATACCCCGCACCACCACGACCTTCGCCTGGCGCTGGTAATCGAAAGGGCTACCCAGCCGTTTTCCATCACTTTCCAGCAACCCAACGCGTGAACGGAAATAACGAAACTCCTCGTCCTGGCCAACCGACAGGGTCGCACTGGCCATGATGACGCTAGCCCCCGATTCGAACAGCTGACTTCGCAACATGGGTCCCACGTCAACAGGCGCTGCCGCCAGGGAAACACGAGGTCGCCCACTTCGCGAGGGACTACTTTCTACCCAGTACACCGCATCTGACAACAATTGCTCGTTCCAATGCTTGATCTGTCCCGCCATCACTTCCAGCCGCTGGTAGGCAGAAAGAAAATCCTGGCGTTTGGTCGGCTCCTTGATATCCAGCGACAATCGCTTCACGGTACTCGCCAGCTTCAATAATGCCGGACCGAGACGATCCGTGAACAACCGGGCCGATGGAATGCGGGCGGTTCTCCCATCCTGGCTCTCCAGCCAGCCAAGCACCTCATCAAAATACTCGTCCGCTTCAAACCGACAGGCGAGAACTTCCCGTTGAGCCTTTTCCACGTTGTGGTAGATCAGTAAGCCCTTGTTGGTCTGGTCGTTATAGAGCTTGTTCAAAAGGTAACGCACCTGCCCGGATGTAATCGACAGGCCCAGGTGCTCACTGGCTACGTTCTCGATTGTGTGAGCTTCGTCCAGGACCACGGCCTCGTAATCAGGCAAGATACTAACACCCATTTGTCGCAGCGCCAGGTCGCTGAAAAACAAGGCATGATTCACCACCAGCAACTGGGCATTATCCATGCGCCGTCGCGCCCGGTAATAATGACATTCCTGGTAGGTAGGGCACTTGCGGCCCATGCAGTTGCTGCTGTCACTCGCCACTTCATCCCAGACAGCTGGCTTGGGACGAAAATCCAGATCACTCAAGGAACCATCGTGAGTCTGGTTCGCCCAGTCACGCACCTGGTGTAGCTGCTCCCGTTCCGTTCCTGAATCAAATAACGCATCTGCTCGCTGCAGGGCAGTATCCAGGCGCCTCAAGCTGACATAGTTATGTCGCCCCTTCACCAACAGCGCCGTAAATTCCCGCGGAATGACACTGTTGAGAAGAGGCAAATCCTTGTGGAGCAGTTGCTCTTGTAAGCTGATCGTATGGGTCGAAATAATCACACGACGAACCGGTCGACTCTTGCCCGGCAACTGGGCATACTCTTCCGCCGGTCGCGTGGCTGCCAGGATCGCTGGAACCAGGTAGGCAAAACTTTTACCGACACCCGTGCCTGCTTCTGCAACCAGATGTTTTCCCTGGATCAGTGCGGAGGCAACCGATTCAGCCATTTCCAATTGCTGGGGCCGCACCTCGTAATTTGCCAATCGCTTGGCAATCCGACCCTCCGGTCCAAGAATGTCAGTGGCGGATAACATACGCGATTCATTTCGGTCAGGATCGATTCAATAACATCAGGCCGCTCGACAACTTAACAGGTCGGCCATGATCCGAACAGCTTACGCAATACGAACCATCGCTACCGGTCGAAATTCCCGCAGACAGCTATCCAGGCATCCTGAAACTTACAGAAAAGAGAATGCAAGGCGACTCACCTCATGATATGCTCAATAGTAAGCTCAGGCGGGAGCCCAATCGGGCAACTGGCATCACAACATGGAACGCCTGGCGATCACTTCAGTCGGAACTAGCTTTTCTCAAGATTTCCTGACCCAAGCGCTGCCCATGGCCATTGAATTTTCCTGCCCTTCATGCGAACACCCTGTTCGCACTCCCGATGCCCAAGGCGGCAAACAAGGTCGCTGTCCAAGTTGCAGCAACGTGTTCAGGATTCCAGAAACTTCCACCACGACGGCCCCTACACCTGAAAAAACCATTCGCTTTGAATGCCAACAATGCAGCAAGAAACTCAAAGTCCCCGCTTCACGCGCGGACAAGAAAATCACCTGCCCCCAATGTGGTGCCACTGTCACCAACCAGGAAATCAAGTCCAGCGGATCCCTGTCGGGAATCCTGACGCCGGAAGGCAGAATCGAATTTCCCTGTGGCGAATGCGGTCATGTCGTGCAGACGCCGGCCAACCAGGCTGGCAAGAAAGGACGCTGCCCCGAATGCCAACAGATCATGCAAATTCCGATACCCCAAAACCCGTTACAGCCCACTTCGCGATTCGCGAATCCACCTCCTCCCGTGGCAGCGCCAGCGTACCAGGACTTCAGCGACCCTGTCGCTGATCTCGGTGGGGGGCCCCTCGATCAACTGGATGACTGGCAGGCCGCGACCAGCAATCGACCGGTCGTCAGTTCGTTACGACCCACCGGGGGCGGCGGAGGACGTTACCGTGTGCGAGGACCTCGCAAGGGACTACCCTGGTATGCAAACTCCGGTCAATCCGGTGCTTTCTGGGACACGGTGACTTCGGTTCTCTTTTCACCACGCGATGCCTTCAGTCGTATGTACCGGGATGGTGGTACTGGGCATGCCATGAGCTTTGCCTTCACGGGCCAAATGGTGGGAGCCGGTATCGCGTTGGGACTTCTGCTGGTCTTCGGCATCATTGCCCTGGTATCCGGCATCATGTACGCACCCGAGAGTCGTCCTGTATCGATCGGGGGATCGATCGTATTCGGCCTCATCACAGCCGTGGTGGTGAGTATCGGCTACATCCTGCTGACTGCCATTCATTGCCTGATGCAGTGTTTCGTGACCGCTGCTTTTCAGCACGTGGGACTCACCGTGGTCCGGGGCGCGTACGAGACATTCGAAACCACTGCCCGGGTGGTCAGTTATGTCGTAGGAAGCCTCGGGCCCCTGATGATGCTGACCCCCTTCATCGCGATACCGCTGCAAGTCGTCCTGATGCCGATCTATGTAACCATCGGCTGCTATGCCGCCCATGAAACCAGCAAGGTTCAGGCCATCTTCAGCACGCTGATTGCTTTCGTGATCTGGTACGGCATGTTCTTCGGAACCATCATTCTCACCTGGGCAACCATCTGGGCTGCCCTCACTGGATTGTTGCCATCCAGTTAGCAGCGACGCTCGCTGTTCACGACCAATCGTCGCTCACTTGCTGTGGTAAGGACGTGATGTAACCAGGCCTTCTTCGGGACTACTGGCCGTTGCATACAAGCGCCTGGGAATGCGGCCGGCCAGAAACGCCATGCGGCCGGCGTGAACGCCCGCCCGCATGGCACGGGCCATCATCAAGGGATCGCGAGCATGCGCAATGGCCGTATTCAGAAGTACTCCATCCACGCCCAATTCCATGGCAGCTGCCACATCGCTGGCCGTTCCAACCCCTGCATCAACGATCACGGGATAATCCGGGTCGTCACCCTTCAGGTATTCCAGGCAGATACGAAGATTGTTGGAGTTCAGGATACCCTGCCCTGATCCGATGGGACTGCCCGCCGGCATCACGCTCGTGGCGCCAACATCCTTCAAGCGGCGCGCTACCACCGGATCATCACTGGTATAACAAAGCACCTGGAAACCATCGGCAACAAGCTGCTCGGTCGCTTCCAATGTAGCAATGGGATCTGGCAAGAGTGTCTTGGAATCTCCCAGGACTTCCAGCTTGACCCA